>CAYWIH010000033.1:0-37569 GCA_964458305.1 uncultured bacterium
TTGCCAATAACGGAGCGAACCAAATTTATCTCAACGATGGTCAAGGCAATTTTACTAATAGCGGTCAAACTCTGGGCAATCTTTTTAGCAACGATGCAGAGTTAAAAGACGTAGACGGAGATGGTGACCTCGATGCTTTTATTGCCAATAACGGAGCGAACCAAATTTATCTCAACGATGGTCAAGGCAATTTTACCAATAGCGGTCAAACACTGGGGAGTCTTGAGAGTAATGGAGTAGAGTTGGGAGACTTAGATGGCGATGGCGACCTCGATGCTTTTATTGCCAATAACGGAGCGAACCTAGTTTATCTCAACGATGGTCAAGGTAATTTTACCAATAGCGGGCAAGCTTTAGGGTCTTTTATTAGTACTGATGTAGAACTAAAAGACCTAGACGGGGATAACGATCTTGATGCTTTTGTTGCTAATAGTGAAGCGGGATCTGGTGGAAGCAATCGCGTTTACATCAACGATGGTCTTGGCAATTTCAGCGATAGCAATCAAGCATTGCGTCCTTTGTCGGAGATAGCCACCACTTCCCTCACTCTTGACAGTCCACAGGGTGACTTCATCGGGCAAGGCCAATTTACTTATCTGACACCCGCAGATGGTACTTTTAATATCTCTAGGAATTTTGACAACGGTGTTTCGCTGAATTTTCTAAGCAACACCGATTTTTGGAGCGTCGATCTAGCAGCACCACGGGACGCAATTTTGACACCGGGTGCATACGAGGGAGCGGCCCGTTTCCCTTTTCAAGAGCTAACACAGCCTGGTCTCAATGTGTCTGGCAATGGACGTGGTTCTAATCGGTTATCCGGGCGTTTCGATGTCTTTGAGGCTGTCTACGGCCCGGACGGAACTGTCGAGAGATTTGCGGCCGATATCGTGCAACGTTCGGAGGAATTCGGGCCTCCTCTAGAGGTGAAAGTGCGCTACAATGCTTCGGACACATTTGATGCGCCTTTGAGTTTTGGAGTAGATTTGGCAGACTTAGACGGGAATGGCACTCTCGATGCTTTTGTTGCTAACAATGAAGCTAACACTGTCTGGTTTAATGAACCCTCTTTACCGATTTAAATAACGACCGGAGCTGTTTAAATCTAGATCACTTAAGTGGAGATCGCCCCCAAGGCAGAAAAGGCGATCTCTAGAATATTTGATTGCTGCTGGATCGCAACAGTAGATGCTAAATCTTCAAGATCTTCTTCAAAAAAATGTCTGATAGTTAATCTCGAAGTTTTAGCAATTATTATTTGTTTTTTATCGATTCAGATCGAGATAATAATTTTTATCTAATATTTGTTAAATTACTATTTTTAAATATTCGATATATTCTCACTGACAGACCCATTAGATTATAATCCTTTTCATATTTTAATCCCGTTTTTTCTGCAACTCGTATTGAAGCAATATTTTTAGCTTGAATCAGAGAAATAAGACTAGAAAAATTAAACTTTTCAAAACCATAATCTCGTACTGCGATCGCTGCTTCTGTTGCCAAACCTCGACCCCAATATTTAGGATCTAATCGATAACCTATTTCTACTTCTTCTTTCCCTGCGATCGACCAAAAAAAGAATCCACAATAACCGATTAATTGTTTATTTTCTCGCAAGATAACAGCATAAAGACCGCAACCTTTACTTTGATAATCTGAAATTATTCTCTGAATCAATTCCTTTGTTTCTGTTTTAGTTTTCACTCCTTTAAGGGAAAACTTCATTACTTCTGGATCGGCTAAAATAGCTGATAAATCTTCGAGATCGTTTTCAGAAAAATGTCTAACGACTAATCTATGAGTTTCAGCAATAATTATTCGATCGTCTTTCATTTTTTTAAGATCGATAAAACTAGAAAGATAGATAATCTTACCATAAAAGCTTCGTAATTTCTGAGCTTCTACCTAAACCGACTGACTCTAAAATTAGTTTTTTATTGCTTTTGAAAAAGGTAACATTATCTCATCCGAAGCAATTTCGATGCTAATATTCATAATTTGTAATAAAAAAACTCCCATTGCAGGAGTTGACGATTGAAATATTTTACAGTTAAGAAACTTTATTGTTAGCGCAAACGCATTGCTTTTTCTTGCTTGAGGACATCGATCGCACTTATATACTGAGGATCGGCATTTGTAGCGATTAAACTCGGATGAGAAGCAAGATTTAAGCGAGTATCCATCGGTAAATTGCGTTCGATATCTGGAGCAATACCATGTTTGTTAATATCGATCCGAGAAGGAGGATAATATTTAGAAATCGTCAGTACTAAACCAGAGCCATCCGATAGAGCATGAACTGATTGCACCGTACCCTTACCGTAAGTGCGAGTACCGACAATTTTAGCGCGACCGTTATCTTTTAAAGCTCCGGCCAAAATTTCGCTAGAACTAGCAGAATTACCATCTACCAATACTACCAGAGGTAAATCCGTTAAAGCAGTGTTATTGGCCGAAAATTCCCTTTCTCCACCCTTGCGATCGTTCATATAGACGATCGTACCGCGATCGAGCCACATCCTTGCGATATCGACGCTAGAAAATAACAATCCTCCGGGATTATCGCGCAAATCTAAAACAAACCCATCTATACCTTTATTTTTCAAATCGGTAATCGCCAGATTCATTTGTTTGGCAGAATGAGAACTAAACTCATCCAACTTGATATATCCGACCTTAATTTGACCTTCTTGCTTGACTTTGTAGCTAACAGATGGTACTTCAATTTGAGCGCGTGCTACTGTGAGATCGAAAGATTTTGCCCCATCTCGAGCGATTTGCAGCTTAACATTAGTTCCCGCTTCCCCTTTCATTTCAGCAGATGCTTGTTCTAAGCTCATTAAAGAAGTATTCTTGTCATTAATTTTGACAATTTTATCTCCTGCTTTAATCCCTGCTTGCTGTGCCGGAGAATTACTCAAAGTTTCTACAACCTTTAACTGTCCGGTTTTTTCCTCCACTTGCATCTTGATGCCAATTCCCGATACTTCTCCTGTAGTTCGAGAGTTGAGAGTTTCGTATTCTTTGGGAGTTAAAAATCTAGTGTAAGGATCTCCGAGTTGTTTTAGAGATTCTTGAATTGCTCGATAAGCTTGTCGAGTGCTGGTATATTCTTGAGAAAGTAATTCTTGGCGTTTTTGTTGCCAATCGACTTGATTAAACTGTTTATCGACATAATCGCTATTAATTTTTTGCCAGACTTCATCAATTACCGTCTTCGGACTATCGGATAAAGATGCTCTGACCATATCCTTTAAGCCTGGTGCTAAGACATAGCCTATCATCAAGGGAAATATAAAACCCAAGGGCAATAATTTAGAAGTGTAATTTTTTTGGCGAAAAACCTTTTTGCGATTTGTTCTATTGACAATATTTTCTTGGCAAGCAGGTTTTTTTGATATTGGATTCATAGAAAAAGTTATTTTAATTGAGGATAGGTTTTAGCTAAAGCAGGCCGATATTAAAGATATACAATTAACTATTTTCTGTTCGAAGAGAGATTGTCGATCGCGATTTTTAGGAAAATTTATAAGTTGTCTTTACTAGCTACAGTACTAAACTAATTATTAAGTCTATGCTGGAAAGGTAAATTTTTTTTTGTGACACTTTACTAATTGTCCTCATAATTAAAAGATAAAAAAATGGCGAAGCGATCGAAATCAGACCTGCCTACTAAAATATGCCCCGTTTGCGGACTTTCCTTTACCTGGCGCAAAAAATGGGCAAAATGCTGGGATGATGTTAAATATTGCTCGGAAAGATGTCGCCGACGCAAATCCCAAGCCAAACAAGAAAATTAAACAGCCATGTCCACAAACAAAATTCAACCCAAACTGATCCTTCACGGTGGTGCGGGTAGTTCCCTCAAAGATAAAGGAGGAGTTTCAGCAGTACGCCAATCCCTTCACAATATCCTCAAACAAGTGTACGATCTTTTAAAAGAAGATGCTACGGCGATCGAAGCTGTCATTAAAGGATGCGAACTGCTCGAGAACGAACCTCGCTTTAATGCCGGAACGGGTTCGGTACTACAATCAGACGGACAAATTCGCATGAGTGCCGGATTGATGGACGGATCTCGCCAAAGTTTTAGCGGCGTAATTAACGTATCTCGCGTTAAAAATCCCATTCAACTAGCAAAAGCTCTACAACAACAAACCGATCGCCTCCTCTCCGATTATGGTGCTGCAGAATTAGCTAGAGAATTAAATGTTCCCATTCACGATCCTCTCACCGATCTCCGCTTGCAAGAATGGATCGAAGAAAGAAAAGATAACTTCACTAAAAAAATGGCCGGAACGATCGCCGAAGCAAGACGCGGTACTATTGGTGTAGTCGCCCTAGACTCTAGCGGTAATTTGGCGGCCGGGACTTCTACCGGAGGAAAAGGTCTCGAAAAAATCGGACGAGTTAGCGATTCTGCTATGCCTGCTGGTAACTATGCTAACGCCAAAGCAGCAGTTAGTTGCACCGGAGTGGGAGAAGATATCATTGATGAGTGTTTGGCCGCTAAAATCGTCATTAGAGTTACAGATGGTTTATCTTTAGAAACGGCAATGAAACGATCGATACTCGAGTCGAGATCCAACCAAAGAGATTTAGGGGCAATTTCAATCGATGCTACTGGGGCGATCGCTTGGGGCAAAACTAGCGAAATTATACTTGCTGCATATCACGACGGAAATGCGATCGAAGACACTCTCGAAACCGCCTCAGATGAGTTAATTGGCGTTAAAATTTAATTATATAGGTGCGATCGCTTAAGAGAGCATTTCAATATTAGTTGCTATTTTTAAATTCAACTTTAAATTGCTCTAATTATCGATCGCCATTAGTGACAAAGATATCCCGATCGTGCAAGTATATACTTAATAAAGTTAATTAAAGTTTGACGTTAGTTTAACAAAAACTTGACAATGTAAAGAAAATTGGAACTATTAACATTATCTTATCGTCATAATATTAAGTAATGGCAGAATTAAAAGGCAAAGAACAGCAGGATGCAAATATAGGGGCATTGCAAACACCCCCAATATTTATAAAGCAAAAAATTAGAAATTTACTGGGGAATTATACCCAATTGGTGACAAGTTAAAAAACATCGGTTAGGGTAGACATTTACGAGTTAATCCCTTCTGAGTTTTGCCCCATATCTGAAATACTCAAGGTAGTTAAAAAAATACATCGAGAAGACTCGCTAAAATTTAAAATTTAAAGTAAATAACAAGCTAAATATTAAAAAATACTATATTTAATTCAATTATGGAATCTTTAGTCGGTAAAACTCTAAAAAACGGCAAATACCTAATCGATAGAGAATTAGGACAGGGGGGATTTGGTGTTACTTATAAAGCGATCGAACTCAAGACCGACGAACCAGTAGTAATCAAAACTCTAAAAAAATCTTCCGGTGAAAGTGCCCATCAAGATAAGCTCAGAAAACAATTTTTACAAGAAGCTAACAGGCTGTTTGAATGCAAACATTCCAACATCGTGCGCTATCGTACCTTTTTTGAAGAAAAAAAGCAGCCTTTCATCGTCATGGACTACATTCCCGGTTCGACTTTAGATGAGCTGGTAATTCCAAACAATCCCCTTCTTGAAGCAACCGCGATCGAATATACCAAACAAATAGCAGAAGCTTTAAAGATAGTTCATCGTAAAGGTTTATTACATCGAGATATTAAACCGCAAAACTTGATCCTGCACTCAGAAACAAAACAAGTAGTGCTGATTGATTTTGGTATTTCTCGAGAATTTTCTCAAGGAAAAACCAAAACTCACACTAATTTGATCTCAGAAGGATACGCACCCTTAGAACAGTATTTACCCAAAACTAAAAGAACTGCTGCTACCGACGTTTACGGTTTAGCTGCCACACTGTACACTTTACTCACGGCTGAAATTCCGATCGCCCCAACTTTACGCGATCGCATTCCTTTAAGATCGCCTCAAGAGATCCGAGGTAATATCAGCTCTGGGGTAAGCGATGCGGTAATGGCAGGAATGGCAATAGAAGCAAAAGATCGCCCCGCTACAATAGATAAATGGCTAAAATTACTTCTAAATCCTAACAATAAGAGAGTTATTCCCGTAGCGGCAATGGCGGGAACGTCTCAATATAACGACCTTCAGTCTGCTCGCGGTGCTCTTCCCTCAACTGCTAAAGAACAAGACATCTACGGCGATTATCCTGAAAACAAAAAATCCGCATTTCCTTTTAAATCGATCTTATTGGCGAGTATGTTAGGATTCGGTATTAGTTTTGTGTGGTCGAGAATCGAACCTCCATCGATTGGAATTCCCGATCTTCAAGAAAGTATCATTAAAAAAAACTCTTCCAACAAACAATTAAATTCTACAAATTCGCAAATCAATCGACAAGCACAAGCAGAAACTAAAAAATTTGCAGAACAGGCCCAAATCGATGCCGATCGCGATCGATCGATAGATCGAGCGGAAGAAGAAAAGGAGAGAATTGAAGCAGTAAGAGAAGCACAACAAGAAAAAGCCGAAGCACAAAAACGCTTAGAACAAGAACTTGAAGAACAAAGACAAGAACTTGAAGCGCAAAAAAGAGAAGCAGAAGCCGAGAGACGAGCAGAACAAAGAGAGCGTTGGAGACAACAACAATTAGCTGCAGAAAAAAGACGTCTTTGGCAACAAGAAAAAGCCGATCGAGAATACAGACAAAAACGATCCCAAAAATCAAATTACCGTCGCGATCGAGAAGATGAAGATGGTGGAGAAGATTAAATCTTAACTATTTTCTCTGACAAAGAACGATGAATATGTATGTTTGTTTTTTTCGAGGGCGACTGCAGAGGGTAAACAAAAGAGAATTCTTTTCCCAATCGTCCCGTCTCCTCGTCCCCTCGATTTATTGATAGTGTGTACCCGAACTCGATCTAAATAGAATAGATGGCGATTTTAAAAATACTCCAGCAAAAAACCGACGGCTAAGATCGACCGAGGGGCTGGTAATTTGGCAATTTTAAGAAACTTGACGAGTAAAATTAGCAATCTTGTTATATTGGTTTCTATCTTCTAGATCTTGATATATAGTTAGATCGCTAGGTTTGAATCGTTTGATTGTCACGCGGATCTCTCTAGCCCCTTCATCGTTCAAATCTTCAATGTAACCTGATTGAGCTAACTTAGCCTCAGAACGATCCATAAAAGGGCCAAAATAATATGTACATTGAGGTTTATTAGTGACGATTTCAACCCAATAAGCTAATCCCAGGAAATTTAAAACTTTAGTTAATATCTCTCTCATTGTTTGACCTTTTGCCAATCTCATATTATCTGGTATTTTTGTCTGATTTTTAGAAAAATTTTGCTTTTTTGCTTATATTAGCTCATCTTTTAGTAAGAATCATCTGAAAAAATAGTATCCAAACGATCTTTATTCTCGCACCAACGCTGGCGATAAATTTCATACAAACCCATCCCAGCAGCTACAGAAGCATTTAAACTAGGAGTCTTACCCGCAAGGGGGATAGAAACTAACACGTCGCAGCAGCGTCGAGTCAGCAAACTCAAACCTTCAGCCTCAGAACCTATTACTAATCCTATCGAGCCTGATAAATTAACAGTGTGTAATTGTTTACCGTTATCAGCTACAGTTCCATAAATCCAAAATTCTGATTTTTTTAATTCTTCGATAGCCCGAGATAAATTTACCACTCTGGCGATCGGTAAATTTTCTAATGCACCAGCAGCTACCTTCATCACCGTAGAAGTAACCCCAGCAGCTCTTCTTTGGGGAATAATTAGACCGTTAGCACCGATCGCTTCGGTAGTGCGGACGATCGCCCCTAAATTGTGAGGATCGACGATTCCATCGGCAATGACGATCACCGGATCTTTAGTCTGAGCTTTAGCAGTTGCGATTAAATCCGATAAATCCGTATAGTTATAAGGAGCAATTTGAGCGGCCACGCCTTGATGATTGCCACCTCTGCTTATATTATCGAGACGACGCACTCCAACTTCGTCGACTACCGTACCCTTAGACTTGGCCTGTTCTAACAAACCATGAAAGCGAGGATCGTACCTGAGTTTGCTGACGATCCAAACCCGATTGAGTTGGCGATCGCTTTCTAAGACGGCTAAAACTGAATGGCGGCCGTAGATTACGTCTCTATTTTCTTCTTCTTGCTTGGGTTTGCTGAAATTTTCGCGTTTTGGCTTGGCAAACCGATCTTGTTTTAGTTTCGGTTGGGGGTGCTTGCGATCGGCCATCAATAAATAATTTGCATAATGTTAGGTTCGATCTAATTCTAATCTTTCTAATAATTCTCTCAAGCGATCGGGGTTGTTGATGTAGAGATATCCGAGTAAAGTTTCTAAACTGGTAGCTTGTTGATATATTTGTTTGTCTAAGCCGCGACGACCCCGATTGGCCGCGTTTCGTCCCCGTCTGACTATTTCTAGTTCTTTATCGTTTAAACCCTCTAAAATCGAATTTAAATGGGCTGCTTGAGTTTCCGCTCTTACTTGTTTGACAACTCGATCGTGATAATTAGCAATGCGTCGCGACGGAAGCAGGTAATAAGTACGGATGTAGAGTTCGTAAACTGCATCGCCGAGGTAGGCTAAAGATGCCGGAGATAATTGCTTAATTTGTCGGGCAACATCGGGCTGATGAAAAATAACTTTTAACTCAATTTCTGCTCCAGCTTTTGAGTCGATCGAATTATCTGGTTTTTTTTGCTTCACTAGTTTAAATAAAATAAAAAAATAAGCTATCGGGTTAATTTTAGCCAGATAACTTAGTAAGATTGTTGCAGTAAAATTGCAATTTAAATAGCAAGTATTTACTTACCTTCAGGTAATAATTTATTTACTTGTTAAACTCTCGATCGCCACCTGAACTGAAGGTTGGAGCGAGAGGAATTTTTCTAAACGAACTAGCTTGACTGTTTGAGTTACTCGGGCGTTGGTGACTATTTGCAAGGTTCCGTTAAGGGATTGAGCTTTCTTAACTAGCTGAACCAATGCACCCAATCCAGAACTATCAATGAAGTCTATTTGGGACAAATCTAAAATCACATTAGCAGGGCCCGATTCAATATACTTAGCAAGGACTTTTCGGAAAGTCGGTTCGGAAAATGCATCTAACAAACCAGTCAGACGGAATATTTGGTAGTTATCCCTGACTTCGCAAGTGCCTCTCAAGCTAACGGTCAGGTTTAGTTGTTCGGGAATGGCCTCCTCCTAAACTCTTGCTTAACCAAGTTAATGGTACATTATAGCGCGATCTTGTGAGAGTAGCACTTGCTCGATTGGTTAAATTTCTTCTATTTTTGCCTTTTTTGCATTAATTTTACGAATCGCTCGAATAAGTAATCTGCATCGTGCGGGCCTGGACTGGCTTCTGGGTGATATTGTACTGAGAATAAGGGTAAAGTTTTGTGCTGCAGTCCGGCTACGGTGCGATCGTTTAAATTGAGATGAGTTATTTCGACTTGTTCGGGATCGAGGGAAGCTTCTGCTACGGCAAATCCATGATTTTGACTGGTAATTTCTACGGTGCGATCGAGTCCTGCTGGATGGTTCAACCCTCGATGTCCGAAGGGTAACTTAAAGGTGGTCGCTCCCATTGCCAAACCTAAGATTTGGTGTCCCATACAGATGCCAAAAGTTGGTTTTCCTTCGGCTAGCAGGGTTTTTGCGGTGGCGATTCCTTCTGTTACTGCGGCCGGATCTCCCGGGCCGTTGGAAAGAAATATTCCGTCGGGATTGTATTTGAGAATTTCTGATGCTGGTGTCGAAGCAGGAACTACTACCACCCGACATCCGTAACTGGCTAAGCGACGCAATATATTTCTTTTAATGCCAAAATCGATCGCTACTACTGTTAAGGGTTTGGAATCGTTTTGGCGATCTTGGTTGACAATAAATTCCCAATTAGATGGGGTCGTGTCAGACCATTCATAAATCTCTTTTGTGGTCACATCTTTAGCTAGATTCAATCCTTCCATTGGCGGGGCTTGTCGGACTTTTCTTAACAATTCCTTGGGATCTGTTATTTCTGTGGAAATTCCCCCGTTCATTGCGCCGCTCGAGCGAATTTTACGCGTCAGCTCTCTAGTGTCGATCCCATAAATTCCAGGAATGCGATGGCTGGCGAGATACTCGGGTAAAGATTGGGTCGATCGCCAGTTAGAAGGGCGTTTGGTGATATTTTTGGCTACTACTCCCCTAATTTGCGGGCCCGAGGATTCTTCATCTTCTGGATTTACCCCCGTATTGCCCAATTCTGGATAAGTAAAAATAACTATCTGAGCGCAATAACTCGGATCGGTCAAAACTTCTTGATATCCGGTCATCCCGGTATTAAATACTACTTCTCCGATAACGGTTTCGGTAGCTCCAAAAGATCGACCTCGGTAAACAGTTCCATCGGCTAAAACTAATATCGCCGGTACAATTTCTGAAATAGACATGAATCAATAATTTTAGTGAAGATCGCTAATAATTCGCTTAAATATAATTTTTGTCGCGATCGACCCCCAACAATCTAAAATTAAATCTTAAATATTTCGACTACGATCTCGATCGATTGACGATAATCGTGCAAAAAACAATTTTAGCATATATACTATTATTGCCAAAGAAGCTAAAAGTTAGCGATCCTCATGAGTCCGAGAAAACTGACCGATCTAGATAAACAAGACATTCTCCTTCTATATCGCAAGCCGGAAGAAACTACCTCTACTTTGGCTACTCGATACAATGTCAGTAGTTCTACTATCAGTCGTTTCCTCAAAAATAACCTCTCAGAACAAGAATATGAGGATTTAATTAAGCAAAAACGTCAGAGTCGTTCTAGCTCGCGCGCTGCCAAACAATCGAGCCAGTCTGAAACAACTGTAACTGAATCTGTCGATTTAAATACAGCTTTAACGACGATCTCTCCTGATGTCGCCGAAGATCCCCCATCTGCTCCTAAAACCGCGATCGCTCCCCCGATCTTGCAAAAGAAACAATCTCTCCCTCCACCAGAAGAATCTTTTGAGGATAGCTCTGAAGATGAAGATATTGACGAAGTTAACGTGATTACTCTCGAGGAAATGCTCGGTGAAGAATTATCGGATCTCGATGATGATGATGACGATGACGAAGATGATGATGACGATGAGGAGTGGGATCGACAAAAAGCTCCCAATTCAGATCGACCTAAAAATATAGAGGTTAAAGTTCTTCCTCTTCGCGAAGCAAATTTCCCTCAAACTTGTTATTTAGTAATAGATAGATCTGCTGAATTAATTACTCGACCCCTCAAAGATTTTTCCGATTTAGGTAATATTCCTGTCGAAGAATTTCAGCAAGAAACTTTGCCGGTTTTTGACAATCATCGAGTAGCAAGACGCTTTTCCCATCGCTCTCAACGGGTTATTAAAGTGCCTGACGGCCGCTTATTAGAAAAGACTTGTTCTTATTTAAAGGCTAAAGGAATTACTAGACTTTTATTGGACGGTCAGGTATTTGCTTTACCACCTTCACCATAAAAACTAAGTAATTTAAACTACTCGATCGAACTTAATTTAAATTAACTATTTTTCGTTTGGCCTCAGAAGTAAAAATAAATTAAATAATTCTATTCTTATCGAGCGGTTTATTAATAAATAATAAGAAAGATAAAGAAAACAACGATATTTATTTTTTAGAATAGGATCTGACCCAAATAAATTATAAAATAAACATAAAGAAAAAAAGGGCAGTAAAGATTAGAAAGATCCTATTAGTGGGGATGACGACTATTTTTATTGACCCGATCGAATTGAATTTACCAAAAAAGGCAGAGTAATTAAAGGGGTCTTAAAAAAATGAAAATTAGCCATTTACTAAGACTTTACGAGAAAGGATATCGAGATTTTAGTGGAGTCGATTTAAGAGGAGCAGACTTAAGCAGAATAACGCTGATTGCTGTCAATCTTTCAGGAGCAAATCTGATGGGAGCAAATCTGAGTAGAGCGTTTTTAACTAAATCTAATTTACAAGGAGCGATGCTAAATTGGGCAGATCTTAGTTTTGCCAAAATCAGCGAAGGTAATTTAGCCGAAGCAGACTTGACGAAAGCTAATTTAAGCGGAGCTTTTATGGTTAAATCGCAATTATTTCGAGCTAAACTCTGCGGAGCAAATTTATCCCACACTAACCTAAGAGGAGCAAATTTAAAGGCAGCAAATTTATGCGGAGCGAATTTAAAAAGTATTAATTTGCGAGAAGCTTATTTGAATCGAGTTAACTTTAATTGGGCTAATTTGACTCAAGCAAGATTGAGTAAAGCAGAGCTAGAAGGTGCATCTTTTAACGGGACTAATTTAAGTAAAACTTTCTTGAAACAAGTGGATTTAAGCGGAGCAAATTTAGAAGGAGTAAATTTATTTAGAGCTAGATTAAGTGGTTCTTTTTTGAGGGGAACTAATTTAATAGCGGCAAATTTACAACAAGCAGGATTGCGTTGGGTAGATCTTCGAGGAGCAGATTTAACCGGAGCAAATTTATCTAAAGCAGTCTTAGAAGAAGCTAATTTAAATGGAGCAATTTTAAATAGAACTAATTTGCACCAAACTAATCTCGATCGCGCAATAATCCCAGATAAAATTAATTACCAAGCTATCGAATCAAAAGCAAATCGTTTATCTGCTTCAAATAGTTCGATCGCCTCTTCTTTCTCTCATTATTCTTTGGCTGCTATAGATGTAAACAATACTACTAGAGAAATATTACAAAATTTCTAATATGAACCTACAAGATCCTGACTATTGTATTGTTTTAGTTACCGCTCCTTCTCAAGAGTCAGCTAAAGAAATAGCAACTGCTTTAGTCGAAGCCAAACTAGCCGCTTGTGTGACTATTACACCGATCGATTCTATCTATATTTGGCAAGGTAAAAATAATTCCGATCGAGAATGGCAACTGACAATTAAAACTCGATCGCACCTTTTTACCCAGATTTCTATTAAAATTAAATCACTTCATTCCTACGAAGTACCGGAAATAATCGCAGTTCCGATCTTCGCTGGTTCTCAATCTTATCTCGATTGGATCTCAGAAAATGTTAAAGAAGATTAATATAAATCTCTAATCTTAGTAGCTATCTTTCTTAAAATTAGGAGATAATTTTTGCTCCTCTAAAATCAGTTAATTGACAAATTACAATCTGAAGGATATTGATGGTGAATGTCGTGTTTAATTATTGCTTGAATTACAAATTTACCAAAAATCAAGCTCGTAACATTTTCCCAAATAATTGCTAGAAGTAGTTTTTATAATGAAATTAATTTAATTACATTAAGACTAATTTATAGTTAACGATCGATAGCCGGAAATTGATATAATTCATGCTTAAAATTAGAAATAACTCTGACTTTCTAGCTAGATAGACTTACCGATCGTTTGGAATAAATAAAAAGGAAACTAGGATAATATTGTCGAGCGAGCTATTGTAAATTTATTTTTTAATTAAATATAAAAAGAGATCGCCAAACAAAATAATGGTTTGATTATTTGATTTCTCTTCAAAAAATAGATTATACTATTTCTAAAAAATTAGACTACAGAGCGAATAGAAAATAATTATTAACTGTTATCCTGACTGCTGTACTAACGTACCATGGTACGTTACTAAGTATCGATTTAAAACATTCTTGGAAGATACTTTTAAATAATTTTTCATTTAATAATTTTTAGATTACCAGACAATAATTGCTATTTTAGATAAAAATAAACAAATATCGCTATTATATTTGCATAAGATCGATCGACAATTTTCGAACCAATAACAAAGCAAATGCGCGAACTCAATATTACCATGCTCGGTGCTAGATATGTCGGAAAGACAAGTTTTTTAACTTCGATGTTCTACGAATACGAGCAAAATATCGCTAAAACTCAAATACAACTAACCCCAGACCAAAGAACTACTTCTATTTTGGGTAACAAACTAGCAGAATTAAAAAGTTTAAACGACAATCCTAAAGGTGGTGGTGTGGGTAGTACCGAAGCATCTCTCGGTGTAGAATCTATTCGCTCGTTTATTTTCGATCTCGGTCAAAAAGGAAAAAAACCTTCTTTACGCTTGCATTTTTGGGACTATCCGGGTGGTTATGTCACTGCTGAAAATAATAGCGAACAACAGGATTTTGTTAAAGAACGTATTATAGACTCAGAAGTTGTTTTAATTGCGATCGATACTCCGACTTTAATGGAGGCTAAAGGTAAATGGCATTCTGCTAGAAATCGCCCTTTAGATATTATTTCTCATTTTAAAAGATACTATACGGATATTAAATCTCCTCGCTTAGTAATTCTCGCGCCGATTAAATGCGAAACTTACTTACAAAACGAAGCTACGACTAATATTTTGTTGCAAAAAATTAAAGCGGAATATGCCAGTTTGTTAGATTTATTTAGTTCTGAATCTTTAATTGATAAAATAGCTGTTGTTGTTACCCCCGTTCAAACTGTCGGTACTATATTCTTTTCTTATATCGATCTCGTTAATGGCGAACCTATTCCCAGATTTAAAAAAATCAATCCCGATGCTGAATATAGTCCTAAAAATAACGAACAGCCTTTAAAATATTTGTTGCGCTTTTTATTAAAACAACAAATAAAAAGTCGTTGGGGATTGTTTAATTTTGTCCGCGATTGGATCGGACTGGATGAATATCTTAAAGAAGCAGTTCGCGAGTTCGCTAAAGATTGTAAAATATCTGGCGGTTTTGAGATAATTCAAGGTAAAGATTTACTGAATATATAATTGACTTCTGATTTCTGTACTGACGTACGATGGTATGTCCCTACCTGACTTCTAACTTTAAAAATGGATATTTACGTTCAAAGTTGCGGACTCCACCCCAAACAAGATTACTGCTGGCTAAAAATTATCCAAACAGAAAATCAACTACCAGATAATCCTCCTTTATTAGTGCCAGTTCAAGATAAAAACGGTCAAGCAGGATCGATCGTCGATTTTTATTACAGCGAAGCACCTTCAATTGTTTTAGCACGAGGTAACGATCGATCTATTCTGGTAATTGCTGCTCTGGTCGCAAGCGATCGCTCTAAAATATATGGTAGGACGATCCGCAATTCGATCGCTCTAATTACCCCCGATATTCAACTATTAGAAAAAATAGCCGCTCGCGCTTCTCATCATTGGGAAGATTTTACTCACCAAGTCGATCGTGCCGTTACTTTTGACGAAGAATCCGGTTTTAAGGTCAATCTCTCGGCAATAGAATCTTACATTGAGAATATCTCTCCTGCCGATCGAGGGTCGGATGATTTAACAAAAATTATTCAAGTAATCGATTTGGATATTGTCGAGGCAGAACTAAAAAAAAAGAATCGATCGAAAATGATAATATTGCAAATAGCAGCAGCGATCGCTTTAATATTAGTAATAGTATTTCTCTGGGCGAAAAAGGTGCAGTAAAAGAGCCAAAAATTGACTTAATCGAAGATATGAAAGACTTTTTTTCCGGCATTCCTCAGATCGATAAAATTAAATCGACCATAGGCGATCGCATCTCCAAAATAGATTCCGATCGCATTTCTAATGTATCGGCTTTTTATCCCTTAATTGATAATTTTGCTAAATTATCCCCCGAACAACAACAAGAATTAATCGCGATCGCTAAGTTTTTAGCCCAACAAAAAGATCTCAATAAAAGAGATATCAAAGAGTGGGAAAAATGGCGCGATGTCAGAAAAATATATCGAGATTTATTAATAAAAATTAACAATATTAAATCTTAAAACAGACCTAATAGTTTTGATAAATCATTTAAAGTATGGCTCGAGGGTGATTTGAACACCCGACACGAGGCTTATGAGTCCCCTGCTCTAACCTACTGAGCTACCGAGCCTTTTTTTTAATCGTTTTCAATTATACAACAGAAATCTTAGTTTTTTCCAGCAATAAAAAATTAAACAAAAAAAGACTGAGAAGATCTCAGCCTTGGAAAATTTATCTCTTTCTAGGTAAATAAGCCATAGGATTGACCGCACCCCGATGTCCTTTATGAATTTCAAAATGTAAATGAGGGCCGGTACTAAAGCCAGTGCTGCCCATTCTGGCTATCATTTGACCTTGACTGACCGATTGACCGCGACGGACGAGGAGACTGCTGTTATGAGCGTAAAGAGTGGTGCTACCGTCGTAATGTCTAATTTTTACTAAATTGCCGTAACCGCCAGAATTCCAGCCAGCAGAGATTACTTTACCAGGTGCGGCGGCAAAAATAGGCGTTCCCACAGGGCCGGCAATATCAACGCCCTTATGAAGTCTGCCCCAACGCCAACCGTAACCGGAGGTAATAATCCCTTTAGCAGGCCATCTATAGCCGGTAAACTTGGCTGCAGCGACGGTGGTAGGGGCATTATCGACGATATTAGGTAAAAATTGGTCTGCGGTGGGTAGGGGTGGTAATTCGGGGGAGACTCGCTCTGCTACCGATACTTTAAGGGTCTTACCTAAATTTACTCTTTCTGAATCTTGAGAATTAACCAATTGTGGTTGTAGTTTGCTACCACCCAAATTTTGGGAATGAGGTAAAGCCTCTGTCGACTTTAATTGAGGTGTTTGGCGATTTTCTGTTTGAGAATTAACTGATAGGGTTTTAGCTTGTAAATTTCTACTTTGCAGGCGTTTTTTGAGCCAATCTGGATCGGATAATCTCTCGGAGACAGAAACATCACGATTCGATTCGATCGCCCTGAGATTGGAGCTATCTTGGACTGGTTTGCTTGTTTCGGAAGCTTGATAACCCGATCGCAGTCTTTCAATATCGGCTCGAAGCTTTTCTACATAAGGATTGACTTGCTCTGTATTTGTTTGTTCCCTTTGCAACTCGACTCGCTCTTCTGGCTGGCTATTTTCTGCGGCCGAAGTATTTTCTGAGATTTGATTGCGAGTTGTTTGCAAAACGATCGGTTTGCGATCTGCAACGGTCGATCTCGAAGTAAGGTATCTATTGCTACTAGATGCTTCGGGTTTAGATTCTTCGAGAGTAATTATCAATTCTCGATCGACCTCGATCGAATTGGGATTGGTAATTTTATTTTCTCTTACTAGTTGCGTTATCGATACGCCATGAAGAATGGCAATTGCTCCTAAGGTATCTCCTTCTCGAACCTTGTAGATGATTTTACCTTTTACTGCTTCGAGGGTTGTTTGAGAATTTTCGCTTTCTTTTGTTGAGCTTGGCAGATTTTTAGTCAATAGGATGGGTTTTCTAGATTTTTGCTCCGATTGACGTAATTGTAATTTACTCAAACTTTTTTGCAGCAGTTTTTGGCTGTTTTTGAGTCGTTCGATATCTCTGGCTCTCGGGCTATCTTCAGGGTTGGAATGGCTGACAATTCCAGGGTTTACGGGAATTTTGAGAATTTTCCCCGGTTCTAGAACTCGATTCTTTGTCAGCTGGTTATATGCTGCGAGGGTTTCAGGATCGATATCGTATTCTGCAGAAATCGAAACTATTGTTTCTCGGTGTTTAATTTTGTGAACTAAGACTGGAGCAGTCGGTGTTGTGGCATTAATTCTATTTGCCGATGATTTGACTGTTAGTTTTCCAGATGTCAAACTAGAATTATTCCCTGTATTTTTTTGGGACAGATTAGTAAAAGTTGGTTTTGTAGTTATAGCCTCTGCTGCTATAGCTTTTCCCTCTTTATCCAGAGCTATTCCTGCTGCTCCCATAGAGATAGCCAGTCCGATGGTTGCAGCAGCTTGTCTTACTTTTCGACCTCCAGCACTCGTATCTAATTCTTTGATGTCTGCTAGAGCTTCGAGGCAATTGTGGGACGCATCTAAGTATTTAGACTCAGAGTCGTTTGTGGACTTCGATCTCTTATTTGTTAGTTCTTTCAATTGACTTACTCCTCACTTATTTAGTTCCCTGTCGATCGTGTTTGTTGAGACAAACTCATAATTACAAATATTTTTGTTTTTTTTACGAGATTATACCTAGTTTTTTTAACACAAAACTACCATTTTTTCGCTCAATTTTCTCGGATCGATTCTTTTTGTCTTGATTTTTTTGTTTCCAATGGAGCTGTCGATCGAATAACTTTGTTTGACGCTCTAAAAAGATAAATGTTCCCAAATTTTCGCGCTTCATTTTAAGTATCCTAATTGACGGTGCGCCTCAAACAAACCGACAGCAGCACTTACCGAAAGATTCAAACTCCTGACCCGATCGTGGGCCATAGGAATATAAACTTTGAGATCGCATTTTTCTAACAACCAACTAGGTAACCCAGCAGTTTCTCTTCCAAACAAGAGCCAATCATCGGGTTGAAAAATACATTCTAAATAATTGCAGTTACCCGATACACTAAACCCAATTAATCTTCCTCCTTGTTGCCAGGCAATTTCCTGAAAGTCTGAGATGCTGTTATGGTAATGCAAATTGACGTAAGGCCAATAATCCAACCCAGCTCTTTTGAGATGGCGATCGCTAATTTCAAATCCTAGGGGGCCGACCAAGTGTAATTCAGTTTTTGTTGCCGCGCAAGTTCTGGCAATATTGCCCGTATTTGGGGGAATTTCCGGGTTTACTAAAACTACTCTTGGCATTAAGTCAGCCTCCCAACTTTTTTGAACTTTTATCAACTAAATCAATTTCGATCGCAGTTAGGATCTACAGACCTTTTATAGCAGATTTTAGAAAAAAAATTGTTAATTTTTTTATAGATATTACAGAATTAGGAAATTTTTATCATGCCGCAAAATTTGTTTGACACAATTTATCCTCTAATTCCGCTTCTTCTTTTGCCAATTTTTCGATCGCAGAGGCAATAATTGCGGGTATTTCTTGCCCTTCTTGATGTATTTTGAGCCAAATAGAAGCTAGATTACCTTGACGCAGAATTTTCTTAATTGGCAAGAGAAAACAACTAAAACCTTTACTTTTAGCAACCGGATAAACTTCTTGATAAATTTGCTCGATCCAATCTCTGGCGAGAATTTCCCTGCCATCTTGCCAGTGTTGTAACTTAGCATCGAGACTATGTTTTGCTGCTGAAGTTTCGTTAGCGTCGGCGATCGCCATTAATTGTTCTGCATCGAACTGGCTGCTAAGGAGAGGATCGATACGGGGATCGTCGATTAACTGGGTCAAACGAGCTTCGAGCAGGGCAGTAACTGCTAATAAAGCAACGGGATCGAGGATCAGATCGCAAATTCTCAACTCGAGCCGATTGAGATTGTAAGGACGGCGATCGCCATTGGGCCGCACCGAAGACCATAAATGACGGACGTTTTGCATAGTTTGGGCTGCTAGTTGTTCGTGAGTCCAGTTAATATAATGGGCGTGACTGGTAAATAAAGGTACTTTAGCAGGAGTTTTGGGAAACATTTGCCATCGAGTAGAATGATAACCAGTCGCAAGACCGTCTAAAAACGGCGAAGACGCGCTGAGGGCTAAATATAAAGGGGCTTCGAGTCGAATTAAGCGACAAGCACGCATCAAAGTTTCGGGATCGTCAATACCGACGTTAATATGAACGCTAGCAGTAACTACTTTAGTGCCGTAGGTACGTTCTATATAACTGTGATAGGGATTTTGGGGATCGGAACGATAAAAAAGATCGCTGCGGCCCAAAGAGAGGGTACTGCCAGGAATTAAAGTATAATTGCCGAGACTTTGTAAGTATCTTCTTAATTGTTTGCGGGGTTTGAGTAAAGCACAAAGCAGGCGATCGTAACAACAAAGAGGGGCGGTAGTATATTCTACATTGCGACTGTCAGGTTCGCGCACGAATCCATCGAGATCTCTAACAATGCGATCGGACAAACCGACGACCTCTCCTGTTGCAGTGCCAGTGTACATCTCTATTTCGAAGCCTTTAGATAGCAGCACAGTTTCTCCTCAGTAGCAATTAAAGTAAAAATACGGATACTTCAATGGTAAAACCATTCCCAATCCTGGATCTTGCTTGCGCTATTGTGCCATTATTTTCTCGCAAAAAGACAAATTAGATACAATCTTTTTTAACGAGGCAGCTACAATATGTTGCTGTTAAGACTATGCGTAAATATGTTAAAGGAGAGTTATCGAAGCAATAAATAAAAATATTTTTACTAAATTTAAAAAACTGGTAACCTCGATCGATAAGAAGACAAAATCGAATTGTTCGATTTACACCAAAAAACTCTAATAAAAATGACAATTTCCGATTGAAGTGGGGCGATCGCCTTACTCGGGTTGGGAATTCTAATAAAAGTAAACTCAAAATTCGTCTTTTAGCAAAATTAAAATTAGACTAATGACAAAATTAACCCAGTCCTATCAAACAGATCAACAAGTAAAGTATCTTCACTTACAAGCAGAAGTAGAAATTCTTTTACAACAATTAACCACATTAAAAAAACAACAAATAACACAGACCGTCGCGAAGGTAGAAAAACATTAAACTAAAGTCTGGGATGTATCGAGATCTCAAAAGTAGAGCTAAGGGAGCGCGAATATGACGATCGATTTGGTATTGTGGCCTTTACTGTAAAATTATCGGGGAACTACAATCTTCGATCTAAGCTAAGGAAAAATCATGATCGTGCATCCTAGACTCAGACAAAGCTTTTTAGAAGCTAAAGCAATTAAAATTATTAGCGGTTTAAATAATTTTGACACCGAAAAAGTATTGGCGGTAGTAAAAGCAGCAGAAGTTGGCGGGGCAACTTTTGTCGATATCGCCGCAGATCCAGATTTGGTTAAGTTAGTTCGCCAAGAAATTAGTTTACCAATCTGCGTTTCTGCTGTCGAGCCTCAGAAGTTCGTTAAAGCCGTAGCAGCAGGTGCAGATCTGATCGAAATCGGTAATTTTGATAGTTTTTATGCCGCAGGAAGATATTTTGGTGCGGATGAGGTTTTAGCGATAACTCAAGCAACTCGATCGCTTTTACCCGAGATTACTTTATCAGTTACTGTCCCTCACATTCTGGCCGCAGACGAACAGGTAAAATTAGCTCAAAATTTGGTTGAAGCTGGTGCGGATCTAATTCAAACTGAAGGAGGTACTAGCAGCAACCCAATCAGCCCCGGAGTTTTAGGTTTAATCGAAAAAGCAGCCCCTACTTTAGCAGCAGCATACAATATCTCTGCGGCTGTTTCCGTTCCGGTTATCTGCGCTTCTGGCTTATCTAGCGCGACTATCCCGATGGCGATCGCTGCTGGTGCTGCTGGTGTCGGTGTCGGATCGGCAATTAATAAATTGAGCGATCGAGTGGCTATGGTTGCAGCAGTTCGATCTTTAGTCGAGGCTTTAACTTCTACAAAATATAACAAAGCTAAGGTTTAAACTTTTTTTGGGTCGGCCTAGAGGTTAAATTTTTCCTTCGATCCGGCCCGGTTTCAATTTATCAAGCAAAAGATGTTAATTCAACTCGATGCGATCGATCTAGTTCTTGCTTTGGGACTGATCGGGATTAGTATAGCTTTGTCTGTATGGCAAAAATTAGGTTTGGAAGTTCAATATATCTTTGCTGCCGGACGAAGCATTTTACAATTGATGGTAGTCGGCTATATTTTGGCGATTATTTTTGAATTAAACGATCCGATCGCCGTACTATTTGTTTTAGCTATAATGCTCACCATTGCAGCGATCGTCGCCAAAAATCGCATCAGTAAGAAGATAAAAGGTTTATTTGCCATCGTCTGGGGTTCGCTTTTTGCTAGTAGTTTTTTGACTTTGAGTTATACAATAAGCGCGATCGTACAACCAGAAACCTGGTATCAGCCACAATATTTAATTCCGATCGCGGGAATGGTATTCGGTCATGCTATTAATGGTGCAAGTTTGGCTGGGGAAAGATTGGTAAGTAATCTTAACAATCATCGCTTAGAAATTGAAACTTATCTCTGTTTGGGTGCGACTCCAAAACAGGCTATTACTGCTTATAGAAAAGAGGCTATTCGCATCGGTATTATTCCTACTCTCAATCAAATGATGGTGGTGGGAATGGTCAGTTTGCCGGGAATGTTTACGGGTCAGGTTTTGGCGGGTGGCGATCCCCTCGAAGCAGCTTCTTATCAAATTTTGATTTTGTTTGTTTTGGCTGCTGCTAATTTATTTACAGTTTTTCTTGTCAGTGAAGGTATTTATCGCCAGTGTTTTAATCAAGATATTCAGTTAGTTTTACCTGGTTCTTTAAAGTAAATAAACAGCTAAAAGTTTTTAACAAAAATCAAGGGTCAGAACTTGAGGCTGACATTTTTTTATGTTAACTTCAATGCCAGTCGCTCCTTCTTCGATTAAGTCTTCGAGATAACCAGCTCGATATTCTATCGCTTCTTCTCGTCGATCGAACGGGCCGAAATAGTAAATACATTGCGGGAGTTCTGTACTTATTTCTAGCCACCATTTTTTATTTTTCGATCGCAAATTTTCAACAATTAAATCTGTTTTTGTCAGAGTTATAGACATATTAAATACCTCTTATGAATCATTAATTAAATTGTCAGATATCTAGTTAAAGCTTGCAAACTTCGATCGCAGTAGGATCTAATTCTTTTTGCTTCGGTTTCTCTGGCAAAGATCGAGATAATTCGATCCTCGTAAAATTGGGCATTTCTTGATGACAATGGGAACAGTACCAATAAATATGGTTATGACTGATGTGACGCAAGATTAAATTAGAACAAATTGGACAGTTACTCATGGTAATATACTCAGAAATCAATAGCTATTTTTGAAAACACGAATGTTAAATTAGTTCGATATATACTTCAGATCGAACCTCATTTTGATTGCTAAAGTCGCTCGCAGCTAAAATTACTGCTTAAAAAGTATGTTTCTAGCCGAGGGAATTTGCTATTCTATTTTCTTTTTTTGCTAAATTAATTAGCCGCAGAAAGTAAAAGGTTTTAGCAAATAAATACAGCAAAGAATCGAGTTAATTTTGCTTTCTTCTGGAAACGAAAATCTTGCTTATTTCTAAATTCATAATTATAATCTCAGTAAATCAAAATTATTTCAAAAATTTATTATTTCAACTCGATCGATCGAGAACGAACTTTTTAACTTTATCTAAAAATAATTATTCTTCTTTTTTTCTATATAAGCAAGATGGTTTTTACATTTCTTAAGCTAACTTAAATTAAATTAATTTATTATGAGTTGGTACGTTAGCTATTTTTACGTAACCTTAATAGTTTATTGTTTTGCTGACAAATATATGGCGATTTATTTGCTATTAAAGAAAGTTACTAAAAATCTGGCAATTCCTCATTTCTAAACTAACTCTATTATTGCTTTTGAGAAAGGTTATTACGAGGGGGTTTAACTTTGATAATTTTTACTTTTATTATCTCGATCGAACAAATAACCAGGTAATTTATAACTAGAAATCAAAAAGTTTTGCCCCCTAGCAAAGATAGTAGTTGGCAAATATTAGAGTATTAATAATTCAGTTCGATCGCATCGATTAAAAAAAAGAATTAATTTCCCGAACAAAAATAACAAGAATCGATTCTTTTTTTGTTAGCCGTTAAAAAATCTGACATATAACTATTATTCGGGCAAGTAAGTCAATAACAATATTTTATCGTCATTATATAATTCCATGCGGATTTTAGCATTATTAGCGATCGTTTTTAATGCTGTTTCCAAACTAAAAATATGATCCATTACCCTGACTCGATCTTTGATATTATTTTCCTCCTGAGTTTCTAATGCAGTTTGTCTAACTTGTTCGATATAATCCGCAGTAAAAATAACTTGAATAACATCGTTTTTAAGGCTATAATCGCAAATTCTCATCCGCTCGGAGCAAAGTTTTTCTAAATCGAGAGCAGCCCTTTCTAATCGCAAACTAAAATATCTTTGTTGTTTGGCAATATTGAGAGCATAAAGATAAGGAGCAATTAAATGTTGAGCCTGACGGTATTGAAAAGTATTTTGAGGGATTAATTTAAGATAGTTTAAAGCATCTTCCCAATAAGCAACAGTTTTAGTCAATTCTCGCTCGTTTTGAGATTGTTTAGCTAATTTAGCTGTAGCGATCGCCTGGCGATGATTGTTAATAGCTATTTCTTCTAAATCTCTGCGCTTTTGTGCTAAGTTTAATTCGGGAAGTAAGTTAATTTTTAGTTGTTTTGCTGTCGGCGTTACGGTGGTTGCTTCGGGAACTTTTTCTAACAATTCGATCGCCACTTGCCAATGGGAATGAACTAATTGCCAGTCAGTAAAAGAATTAGCATCGTTTTGACTTTCACTAGCAAAATTAGCTCTCGATCGAGCATTTTCCAACAATTTTAGAGCTTTTTTTTCTTTAGCTATTTCTGCTTCAATAAATTCTAATTTTTCTCGATATTCCTGAATTTGTTCGCTGGCAAAATAATAATATTCGCTCTTTTCTGGAATAGCTTCTAAAGTCGCGATCGCTTCAGTCCAAATTGATTTAAAATTTTCCCAACTAGTAACCGGAAAAGGAGGATTTTTTGCTAAAGAAATTACTTGAGATCTCAGTTTTAAAGCTGTTAATAAATTTTGTAAACTTTCTTTGCGAGTTTGATAAATAGAGATCGAATTTTGAACTTCTAGATAGCGAGCCGACCAAACTGGAATAGAATCTAAAAGAGCGATCGCGCGATCTATTTCTTGATAAGCCGCAAGGAGGTTTTTAATCGATTGCGGTTGTTGTAAAATAGTTTGCGATCGACGAGCTAATTTTTCAGCTCGAGTAATTTCGGTACATTCCAAAATAACGCAAGGACGACTTAAAAAATAAAAAACACTGCAAAAAATTAGCAAACAAAAACCAGTACCAGCAGCTACTAAAGGCAACCAATATTTAGAAGTTTCCAATTGTTTTGTATCAAACATAACTTTAAATACCAAAGATTTGGAAAATAAAAAATTCGGAATAATTTTGAGGTATTTCCGATAGTAAATATCTTCACACAAATACTATTGTTTAAATATTTAGATTGATGAAAAAGGATGTAAAATTTTCTGAAAAAGTATTCTTAATCACAGGAGCGTCTTACGGAATTGGTGCAGCTACAGCAGAAATGTTAGCGGCAAAACTAGAAAATATTAGTTTAGTAATAACAGCTAGAAGCAAAGAACTATTAGAAAAAGTTGCTAGTAAATGTCGCGCTAGCGGGGCAAAAGTTTTAGTGATTCCGGCAGATCTCGCAGATACCGAAGCAGTAAAAAAATTAGCTAAAAATGCGATCGAACAGTTTGGTGGAGTAGATATCTTAATAAATAATGCCGGTTACGGACAAATGGGGCCGATCGAATTAGTAACTCCAGAAGATGCCAAAAAACAATTCGCCGTCAATTTTCACGGCCCCCTAATTTTAAGCCAAGCTTTAATTCCACTGATGCGCGATCGAGGTGGTGGGAAAATAATTAATGTCAGTTCTTTAGGAGGACGAATGGCTTTCCCAACCGCAGGTTTATATAGTTGCTCCAAATTTGCCCTAGAAGCCCTCAGCGATGTCTTGCGGATGGAACTAGGAGGATTTAACATCAAAGTTAGCGTGGTCGAACCAGGGCCGGTAAAAACAGAATTCGTCCGCATTGCCAGAGAAAAAATCGCCAATAGCTTGCCAAAATTAGAGAAAACCCCCTACGCCCCAATTGTAGAGAAATTGGCGGCCCTCGAAAGACAAACAGAAAATTTAGGTTGGACGGCCGAGGGAACTGCTAAAGTAATTTTACGCGCGATAAAAGATCGCAATCCCCGTCCTCGTTATGTGGCAGCTACAGGAGGAGAAATATTCTTATTTTTGATGACGAAAATTTTACCAACTCGAGCGACAGATTTTTTTTGGAAAATATTTTACGGGATCGATCGCATCAAACAACAATCAAATTAATCCCTTCTTGAATTGATTTTTATTTTCTTAAATAACTGAGCGATGGATTTATTGGAATATCAGGCTAAAGAATTATTTAGTAAAGTGGGAATACCAATTCTGCCATCTCAACCGATCGCAGATCCCAGACAAATTAAAAAATTACAAATTCCCTACCCCGTAGTACTAAAATCTCAAGTCCGCGCTGGAGGAAGGGGAAAAGCAGGAGGAATTCGTTTTGTTGAAAATACTATCGATGCGATCGCCGCAGCTCAATATATTTTTAATTTACCAATTTTGGGCAAGTATCCGAACGTAGTTTTAGCCGAAGCTAGGTATAATGCCACAGAAGAATTCTTTTTAGCCATAGTCTTAGATTATCAGCTGAAATGCCCAGTATTGTTGGGTTCTGCTCGAGGAGGTATCGAAGTCCAGCCACTCCTAGAAAACATCCAAAAAGTAGTAGTAGAAGAAGAATTTTCTCCTTTTTACGCGCGCCGTTTAGTAACTAAAATGGGATTGCGAGGGAAATTAATTCAATCGGTAAGCGCGATCGTCGAGAAAATGTATCGCTTGTTTGTCGAAAAAGATCTCGATATTATTGAAATCAATCCTTTAGGTGTGGGTGCTGATGGCGAAGTAATGGCTCTCGATGGCAAAATCACTATTAACGATAATGCTTTAGTGCGCCACCCCGATTTATACTCTTTTGACAGAGAAAATAATAAGTTTTCTGAGGATACTCCAGGTTTACCCCCTTTACCATCACCGCAATGGTTAGATTGTCAAGATGAATCGGGAAATATTGGGATCGTTTCTAACAGTCTCGGTTTGGCTCTGGTAACTTGGGATTTAATCGCTCGCGATGGAGGCAAACCTAAATGCTGTTTGGTAATCGATCGCGCCGCTCGATCGGAATTATTGCCCCATTATTATATTGCCAGAGGACTGAATACTGCTTTAGAAAAGTTAGCAGAAGTAAAAGATCTCAAAGTAGTTTTAGTAAATATTCTCGGCAACGAAGAAATTACTGAATCTGCAACTACCGCGATCGCCGATTATCTTCAATCGTTACAAAAAAAAGCCGCAGCAAACAAAATAGCAAATAACGAAGAATCCGAGCGGGCCGAGCTGCTCTTTTCGGCAAGTACACCTTTGCAATGGGTAATACGTATCGTTGGCACGGACAAACAACTTCCCGAAGCAATTTTAACTGAAATGCCAGTACGCCGGATCGACGATCTCGAAGAAGCCGTCAGCCAAACCATCTCTCTGGCAAAATTGGAGTAAGTTTGTCAGAAATCTCGTAGAAAGTAACTCCGCTTTAAAAAGACGGAGCTTGCAAACCTAGTATCTGACCAGTCAAGCGTCTTTCACAGACTACGTTAACGGCAAGAGTTAAAGACCTACCTTGGAGTGCGTGCCAGCTTTGAGCTTCTAGAACCAAAAAGTTAAACAGACTTATCGAGATTAAATCAGTGCTTTTTGGATAGTACCGACCGTTAACTTGGACGAGGCAAACATTATCCTTTATTGGAGACTTGACGCAAAAATGTCTAACTTTGTATTTGTTTTAGATACCAATAAACAACCTCTAGAACCCTGTTCGCCAACAATAGCTAAAAAGCTACTAAAAGCAGGTAAAGCTGCTGTATTCAGACAGTATCCGTTTACAATCATTCTTAAGAAAGTAGTAGATGGAAAGGATGTCCAACAATGTCAACTTAAACTAGATCCAGGTTCTAAGACTACTGGAATAGCAATACTTCAAGGAAATAAACTAATCTGGGCAGCAGAACTTACTCATCGAGGTCAACAAATTAAAGACGACCTTGAATCCCGTCGATCTTTAAGACGTGGACGCAGAGGAAGAAAAACTAGATATAGACAACCCCGATTTCTGAATCGAACCAGAGCCAAGGGTTGGTTGCCACCAAGTTTAGAACATCGCGTTTTAACTTGCCAGACTTGGGTTGAACGATTGATTAGGCTCTGTCCCATTAGCTCTATAGCTATGGAATTAGTTAGGTTTGATACTCAAAAGATGCAGAACCCTGAAATGTCAGGCACTGAATATCAACAAGGTACTCTTTATCAATACGAAGTACGAGAATATTTACTAGAAAAATTTAACCGAACCTGTGCTTATTGTGGGGCAAAAAATACACCTTTAGAAGTAGAACATATTGTTGCCTTATCTAAAGGTGGGTCTAACCGAGTATCTAACCTAACTATTGCTTGTGTACCTTGTAACCAATCTAAATCTAATCTTGATATTAAAAAGTTTCTAGCCGACAAACCATCAGTTCTCAAAAGAGTTTTAGCTACAGCTAAAGCCCCGCTTAAAGATGCTGCTGCGGTTAATTCAACACGCTGGAAATTGTTTAATAGCTTAAAAGAAACTGGTTTACCAATAATTACTGGTACAGGTAGTCAGACTAAGTTCAACCGAACTCAACAAGGACTCAAAAAAACTCATTGGGTAGATGCTGCTTGCGTCGGGAATACTCCAAAACTTGAAATATTAACCAGTCTACCATTACGGGTTCAATGCGCTGGTTATGGTAACAGACAAGTAATCCATGTTGATAAATATGGTTTTCCTAGAAGAAGCAAATCTGGAAGTTTGGTCAGAAAATCTGCTCGAGTTAAACAAGTTAAAGGTTTCCAGACTGGAGATATCGTCAAAGCAGTGGTTATCAAAGGCAAGAAAATCGGTTCTTATTTGGGCAAAGTAGCTGTTCGCTCAAGTGGTTCATTTAATATCAAAACTGTTTCAGAAACAGTACAAGGCATTAGTTACAAATACTGTAAACAAATTCATCGTAAAGATGGCTATGTTTATGGGTTTCACGGACAGTTAAAACTGTCCCACGATTGTTCCTCCGCGCTTTAAAAAGACGCGCTTTCCCAATTACGTACATCATGAATTGGAATCCAACTCAGAAAATAATCGTTCAAGGAATTACTAACAACCTCGGTTCTTACTACACGACCAGGATGAAAGCTTACGGTACTAATATCGTAGCCGGAATTTGCGCGGGTAAAGGCGGTCAGCATTTATTTGATATTCCCATTTTCGATCTCGTCGAAGAAGCGATCGCCGAAGTGGGAGAAGTCGAAACTAGTATAATTTTTGTCGCACCCGATCGCGCTTTGGATGCTGCTTTAGAAGCGATCGCTGCTGGAGTAAAGCAGATCGTGATTGTTTCTACTGGCATTCCTCCCTTGGATATGGTCAGATTGCTCAAAAAAGCTCGAGCCACCGATACTTTAATTTTAGGTTGCGGTAGTGCCGGAATTCTGATTCCTAAAAAAATGTGGTTGGGTACGATCGAGCCTCATTTTTATAATCCTGGTAAAGTTGGTTTGATCGCCCGCAGCGATACTGTTTGTTGCGAAGTAGGTTTGGCTTTAAATCAGGCTAAATTAGGCACTTCGATCGCTGTTATTCTTGGCAAACAAAGGATAATCGGTTCTAGTTTCGATCGGTGGCTGGAAATTTTAGATCGAGATAATAATACTGAGGTAATCGTGGCGATCGAACATTCTAACAGCCATATTTCTGCTAGTTTGGCTGATTTTATTGCTAAAAAAATTAAAAAACCGACCATTGCTTATTTAGCCGGACTCGAAGTACCTGTAGAACGTAATTTTATCGATGCTCTTTCTATTATTACAACTCAAGTCTCTTATTCCGTACCTACCACCAATCAAGAACAAAAAACCATTGCGGCTTTACAAAAAGCAGGGGTCAAAGTAGCCGATCGACCTTCTCAAATCCCGCAATTAATCAAACAAGTCTTGAAGAAAAAATAGTTTAATTCAGAAATTGAGAAATTTACGGACAAGATTCAGTCTCGAGTCTATGGCTTGTAAATCTCGCTCGAGGGATTCTTGTAAGTTATTGCCGCACAATTCTTTTATTTCTGAGGGGCTTAATCGTTCTATATATTTTAAATTTTGAACTGTTAGTCTATTTACTTCTTCATGGGTTAATCGGTTTAAAAGATCGCTGATTTTTGGCTGGGATTGATTGAGAGACTCGATAGACATTACAACAAGTAATTTTGATTTTGAATAACTAAAATTATAATCTCGAGCGAGTAATGTCCAACATCGGCAAAATCCCTTAAATATTATTAAAAAATACGAACGCGATCGAATTAAGTTTATATCTTCTCTGTAAAACTATTGTCGTTGAAAATACTATTTTTATTCCATTGCCCAAAAAGTACGCTTTTTAAAAATGACTTTTTTGGTTCATTTAATAATTGTTTGTCATCTTGTTAGCAAGGATCGAGATATTCGCATCAACAATTATTCTAAAATATCTACTTTACCGTTTTGCAGATTATAATAAGCTCCAACTACTTTAATTTTATTTTCTTGAATTAGTTTAGAAATAACAGGAGAAGTTTGAATTTTTTGTTTTTGGAGAATAATATTAGAAATAATTGAATTATAAACAAGGTCTCCCTCTTGTTGTCTTGATATTTGAATCGCTGGCAAAATTTCGTTAACTATACTACCAATAAATCCCGATGTTGCCCCTAATTCCATTGCCGCTCGAACCGCACCACAATCTTGATGGCCCATGACGATAATTGCTTTTGCTCCTAATACTAACGCACCATATTCTAAGCTGCCAATTTCGCCAGGAGTAGCAATATTTCCAGCATCTCTAACTACAAAAAGATCCCCCAAACCGCGATCGAAAATAATTTCAGGAGGAACTCGAGAATCGGCACAAGTTAATATACAAGCAAAAGGTGATTGTGCTTCTGAAACTTCTCGCAATCTAAGTATATCTCGATCGCGATTGGTTGTTATTTGTCTGATAAATCTTTGATTTCCCCTCATTAATTCAGAAATTACTTGGTCTGGGGTCATTATATACGATTCTTTTTCAACAGCAATGTTACTATTTTTTTGTTCGGCTCGTAACTTATTTTGTCGATCTACAGCTTCTATTATTGAATAAGTTCCTGCGGTTGCTATAGTATATTTTAAAAGTTTTCTTCTGGGGATCTTCACTGTTTTAATTTTCTTGTTAGTGTTTTCACATACAATTTAACCCCTAAGTATTTTTTCTAGGCGATCGCTCGTCAATTATTATTGAGATCTTTATCACTCTTTTTTTTTCTTTAAAGTTAATTAATTAAAGGATTATTTGACTAAAATAGTATAATTATTTCGGAAAATTGATGTTGGATCGATCCGGTATTGTTGGATCGATCGCAGCTGGAAAAATATTTTTGATTTAATCTCTATCCGACCAATCTTGATTTCTATCCGACCAATCTCGAGCTAAAGAACAAACTTGTTCGTCTTCGCGATCGATCTCGTACAAGTAACCGAGTTGTAAAGCAATACGACGGCGAATACCATATCCTGGATATAATTTTTTTTCTTCCGATATCAATTCAGCTCGCTCGTCAGCTACTTCAATTAATTCTAAAACCAGATCTCGATCTAGATCGGTGCCGAAAGTATCAAATACTTCTTCGATACAGGATTCTTGAATTTTTCCTTCTCGCTCGAGGGTTCTTAGATATCGATCTCTGCCTTCGTAATTTAAGATTATATGATCCAAACAGTTATTATAGCCGTATAAATTATTAAAAGTAAAAAGAGAATCTCTAACTTCTCGATCGCGCCTTTCAGGTCTAGGATTGTCATAATCGTCGCATAGATAACTTTCTGCGAATGCCGTTGCGTTTGATGCGAGCAATCCGCAAGCTGTCAGTAAAGCTATTGCTGTATGTTTCATTGTTTACTTCCGAACGTTATTTTATTAACTATCTCATAAAAATGAGATTTTTTTGATAAATCTTATTGTTAGCGTTTTTTTCTATTAAATCGATCTATATATTTAACTCGATTTTAGAGTAACTAAACGATCGAGTTTAAAATCATTATTTATAGCGAATTATTTGAGATTTTTATTTGTCTTTAGCGATCGCTATAAATTCGATAAGTTTTTCTGGCAAGGATATATAAGAAAGGTTTATTCAAAGTTCGATTGTTTAAAAAAATCAGATATTTTTTTTCTCTTTAGTTTGCCATGAGATAATTTAAGTCGTTATCTTGACAAGATCGATCGTTCTATGGATAAAACAGGATTATTTATCGGCATATCTACTTTAGATTGTATTTATTTAACCGAAAAAATGCCGAAAGAAAATCAAAAAATAGTAGCTTTAGACCAAACAATTTCTGGAGGCGGGCCGGCAACTAATGCTGCAGTAACCTTTAGCTATTTAGGTAATAAATCTAACTTATTAACAATAATTGGCAACAATCCGATCGGGAGTTTAATAAAAAGCGATTTAGCAAATTATTCTTTAAAATTAATCGATATAACTCCAGAAAGAAAAGAAACGCCAGCAGTTTCAGCGATTGTCGTGACTAAAGCAACGGGAAATCGAGCCGTTATTTCGATAAATACTACAAAATTTAAAGCCACTATAGAACAAATACCGCAAAACATTTTACAAGGAATAGATATTATTTTAATCGACGGACATCAAATGACAATAAGTCAAGAAATTGCCCGCCTAGCTCGAGAACAAAATATTCCCGTCGCGATCGATGGAGGAAGTTGGAAAAAAGATTTTGATAAAGTTTTACCCTACGTAGATTATGCAGTTTGTTCGGCAGATTTTTATCCGCCAAATTGCAGCGATCGAGAACAAGTTTTTAATTACCTAAAAAAATTCGATATTCCCAATATAGCTATTACTAACGGGGACAAAGCGATCGAATATTTAAGTCGAGGAGAAAGAGGCAAGATCGCAATAGAATCGATTGAAAATGTTGTCGATACTCTCGGTGCTGGAGATATTTTTCATGGTGCTTTTTGTCACTATATTTTGCAACATAATTTTAAGCAAGCCTTGACAGAAGCAGCGAAAATTGCATCAAAATCTTGCCAATTTTTCGGAACTAGAAAATGGATGGAAAAATGATAAACTACTAAACTGAATCGATCGTGGTGAAAGCTTTGAGTATCAATATTGACAAGCTACAAGAAATCCTCAGCGTAGTCCGTCCTATAAGTTGGGGTGCAGCAGATATCCTCCAATCTTACTATCGTGGCGAAGCACAAAAAGATCTTAACGTCAATGAAGATAAAAAAGACGGGCCCGTTACTGCTGCCGATCTCGCTACCAATCGTTATATTTTAGACAAACTCAAAGAAGCCTTTAAAAACGAAGATTTTGGCTATCTCAGCGAAGAAACTCACAAAGGAAGTACCGAACCAATTCCCGGAGAATGGGTCTGGATTATCGATCCTCTCGACGGTACGAGGGATTTTATCGATAAAACCGGAGAATATGCCATTCACATCGCTTTAACCTATCAGCGTCGTCCGGTATTGGCTGTAGTCGCAGTACCAGAACAGGAAAAACTCTATTACGCAACCATCGGGGGCGGAACTTTTGTCGAAACTCGTGACGGTCAAATTAGCTCGATCGCAGTATCGTCAAAAAATACGATTGAAGAATTATATTTAGTTGCCAGTCGCACTCATAGAGACGATCGCTTCAAACAATTGATTGAAAGATTGCCATTTAAAGATAAAAATTATGTCGGTAGTGTAGGGTGTAAAATTTCTACCATTTTAGAGCAGCAATCTGATGTTTATATTTCTCTTTCTGGTAAATCTGCCCCTAAAGATTGGGATTTTGCCGCTCCAGAATTGATCTTAACCGAAGCAGGAGGCCAATTTACTCATTTTAGCGGCGAGGCTCTTACTTACAATAAGGGCGATGTCAAACAGTGGGGTGGAATTATGGCTAGTAACGGTCGCTGTCACCAAGCTTTATGCCAACAAGCAACCGAAATTCTCGCAGATATAGATAACAAGAATTAAACCTATTATGCGATCGCTCTCAGTATCCCAGTCGAGTTGATTTTTTAAAAACTATTTCGATATAGTTTTTGGATGGGAATAGCGATCGCTCTTTTAAAACTATTGCGATGTCGATATAGTATTTCAGTCGAGTTGATTTTTTGAATAATTTGAAAAATCAGATAATACTTATATTACGATCGCTCCATTGCGTTTTAATAAGGTAACACCTTGTTGTTCGGCAATATCTACGGCATTTTTCGCGTGTTTCCGAGCTAATTGGTAATTTCCTCGATCGTAATACATTTTTGCTAAATTCCTTTCTACATTAGCTATATTAATATAATTACATTTAGCTGCTTCTGTATATTTTTCGTTAGCTAAGCAAATTTTACCGAATTCCATCAAAATATAGTCATTCGATCTTCTTTCTTTAATTCTTAAATGAGATTCTAATGCTATTAGATATTTTGGATCGGATAATCTACTCATCACTTTTTTTTCTCCTTTGGGATCTTTGATTTTTCTAATAATTTTTAAAGCTGAATGATAGCGATCGAATGCTTTGGAATAGCTACATAATTCGTCATAAGCATCTCCTAAATTAACTAAAGTAGTCAATTCTCCTACAGGATCTTCAATTTCTTGAAAAATTTCCAGAGATTTTTGCAACTCTTCAATTGCCTCTTTGAACTTTTTAAGTTGTATTAAAGTCGCTCCTATACTTGCTAAAGCACTTGCTTTTCCTTGAAAACTATTTATTTTTTGAGCCATAGCTAAGCTTTGTTTTTGACATTCAAGTGCTTCTTTAGGTTTCTCAAGATAATGATAACAATTAGATAAATTCTTTAACCCAGCCATTTGTCCGGCAATATCTTTGTTATCTTTTGCTAATTTTATACGTTCTTTTTGTATCTCAATTGCTTTTTCAATATCTCCTTGCTCCAGATATATATTTCCCATATTCCCCAAAATTTTTCCCTCAGAAGAAGGCTCTTCTATTTTTTTAGCTATAATTAAACATCGTTCAAGATATTCAAGTGCTTCTGCATATTTTCCTTGTCTTCTACAGAGAATTGCCAACCCTTGAAAGCTACGTTCTAAAATTTGTAATTTTTTCTCTTTTGATGCTTTTAAAGCAACCTTTTCTAAACAATCTCTAGCTAGATCGTAATTTCCTAAACTTGTGTGAACGTTCCCTAAACCCAGTAAAATATAATTATTACGATCTATTTCATAAGCTTTGTCATAAAAATAGAGCGATCGCTTAAATTTTCCTAGTTTAAGATAAACATTACCCAAACTATGAAAAGTGCTTTGATTTAAATCTGGCACAGAATGTTTTTCTTGAATGGCTAAACTTTCTTCATAACAATCGATCGCCTGATAATATTCGCCAAAAGCTTCATAACAAAAACCCAAACGTTCTAAAAGCCAAGTATTAAAATCTGTTTCTGACAACTTGTATAAAAGCGGTTTATATAGTTCAACTGCTTCCTGATAGTAACCCCAAGTACAAAGTTGGTCGGGAAAAAGTTCATCTGTCAGAGGATTTATTTTAATCAAAAATATTTCTCTAGCCAGCTCCCAATTTTCTACTTTACATAAATGATAAAACCCTTCTATGATGTTCTTAACTCGTTCTAAATTGGTAGCATCTGGTGCGGGTTCTTCAGTATCAGTAAGATGTTTTTCTACGGCTAGATAATAGTCGATTTCTTCGATGTCAACTTCATATAGATCGATACCACAATGAGCTGATAAAAATTGTCCCGGTTCAGTGAAATAGTTAATATTTTGCATGAGTTTTTCTCCCTAATTTGGCAGCGATTTGAAAATGAAAATTATTGATTATCAAATTATTAGAATGACTATTGGCGATTTTTTAAATTTGATAATAATTTTTTACGACGTTCTATTGCCGCACTGCGAATCAAGTTATGTTGTCCTACAACTCGCCGATTGTTGTGATTAATTGATTCCTCAATTAAAAAGCGATTACTTAATTCTTCTAAGGCTCTATTTTGTCTTGCTTCGTTACAGTGTTGACCTAAACTAAATTTTCGCGAATAAACTACTAAATGAGTAAGCCAATAATCCTGTTTTACTGGAGAGCGATAAACTGAAGCAGTGCAAATTAAGATATAAGCATCAAAAACATCTTTTTCTAAGCGATCGAACACAGTTTGAAGTCTTTTGTTTACCTGTCTTCTTAATTCCTGAGTAAGTTTGTGTAGCTGCCAGTTATCTTCTTCTCCCATATTATTTCCAGTTTCAGCCTCAGCCAGAGCTTTTTCTACCTCTTCTATTTTGTCACCGCAATAATTCCAATAAGCTAAGACGTTGCCATTAAAAGGATGATTTGCGATTTCACCAACGATCGAGCGTAAAGCTAAAGGATGTCCTCTATAAGCTTTACCCATGCGTAATAGTAAGGGGCGATCGGTTGAATTTTCTGTTACATTTAATCCAGTTATATCGAATAATGCCACTTGCTCGTCTTCAGTAAGCCCCCACAATACTTGTCGATGCCAAAAATTCTGATAACGCGAGTCTAATAATTTAACTGGTAAATCTTGTGAAGTGACAATTAATCGACTTTGGCAAGATTCTGCTGACAATAAGTTCATAAAGAATTTATGCCACCATTCATCCTCAAAATCACCCCAGCCATTTTCTTCATTGCCTGTCAGCAGTCTTTCGAGAGAGTCTATCAACACTAAAACTTTATTGTGCCGCAGATATTCAACCAATCTTGGCAATAATTTTTCTGACTTTTTCTCTTCTGGTGTTACTGAAACTCCCCACTCTTCCAACCATCTAGCAGCAACGCTAGCAAAATCTGTGCTTTTGTCTTCGCGATCGAAATTGACTCTTTTTAGTTTCTTGTTCGAGTCTTTTCTGCCAAACCAGTCTTTCATTTCCACCGCTAAACGTTCGGCTAGAGCAGTTTTACCTATTCCCGTTATACCAAGGAGAATTAAGAGACGACAAGAGTCACTAAGCTTTTCGCTGAGATCTCGAACTAACTTTTCTCTACCTACCCAAAACTCATCGTAAACATAAAAATCTGCTTTAATGTCTTTATTTTGGGGATTAGAATCGACAATTGTTTCCCAACGATCTATGCCAACTATTTGGCAAATGGCTATAAAATAATCTCTTGTAATGTTCTTCCTTTGCCAAAATCGCTTTAAAGTCGCTAGAGATACGTATGCTAATTCATACCAGGCTCTTTCCTGTTTGCTCCAACCTTTGTTTTTTCTGGCGCGATCGACTATCTCGAGGCCTTTTTCAGATGCTCTTAAAGTAGCTCCCATAGGTTACTTGCTGTACTTATGTTTTAAACGATAACTACTTAATCATTTTTGTTCCTCCATACAATATTTTTGGATCTGTTTTGGATCGGTTTTGGCTCATCTTCAGAAACAAACTAATATCGATCCGAAATTTGACCCAAAATTGAGCTAGATCGCAGAATTTTTTCCCTGAAACTGGAAATATGTACGGCTAGAGAGAGATAAGACAATGAAATTTCAAACACACGAAACTGGATCGACTAATTTACCGATCGATCTCAATTCTTTGTTACAACACGCTGATAGTCCGACTGCGATTATCTTAAGTCTTGCAATTTTGCTTTGGATATTGCGCCCAGTAATGCTGCAAAATAAGTCTAATAAAAAGTAGCGCACTAACACATAACATCTTCGTATCAGTCTGCGATCGCTCTCAGTATCCCAGTCGAGTTGATTTTTTAAAAACTATTTCGATATAGTTTTTGGATGGGAATAGCGATCGCTCTTTTAAAACTATTGCGATCGATATAGTTTTGAGTCGAGTTGATTTTTTAGAAACTATTGCGCGATCGAT
>CAYWIH010000034.1:0-37178 GCA_964458305.1 uncultured bacterium
GTGTAACAACTCTAATTTACCAGATTATTCTAGCATTAAGAATGAAATAGCCCTGATTAGTTAGAACTAGACACCGTTTGCAAGCAGAAGGAATAATATGTACTACTTTAGATATGACCAGCATCGGTAGCGAAAATATTACTGCTTTACAATGGTATAAAGGGATTTTATTCGAGTTAGTTAGAAGTTTAAAATTGTTCGGAAAAGTTAATTTAAAAAAATGGTGGCAAGAAAAAGAAGCCGAACAAATTTCTTTTTTGCAAAGGTTTAATCATTTTATTTGTGAAGTTATTTTAGAACAATTTCCCGAACAAAATATCGTTATTTTTATCGATGAGATAGATAGTATTCTTAGTTTAGATTTTTCTGTAGATGATTTTTTTGCTTTAATTAGATTTTGTTACAATCAAAGAGCGATCGAACCAAAATATAAGCGGATTACTTTTGCGATCTTTGGCGTAGCTACTCCCTCAGATTTAATCGTTGATAAAACTAGAACTCCCTTTAATATTGGTAAAGAAATTAAGTTAAATGGTTTTACATTAGAAGAAGCCAAACCATTAGCAGAAGGATTAAAAATCAAAATAGGCAACCGCCGAGAAATTCTCAAACAAATCATAAAATGGACGAACGGACAGCCTTTTTTGACTCAAAAACTGTGTCAATTAGCACTTAATTTAAGTCAAAATTCTGTTAGTAAAAGTTTGAGTATTCTTCCAGGAAGTGAAGAATTTTGGGTGGATAGCATAGTAAAAAAAGAAATTTTAACCGATTGGGAATCTCAAGACAAACCAGAACATTTAAAAACAATTAGAGATCGAATAATTTGCGACAGCGATCGAGCCGGAAGAATATTAGCAATTTATCAAAAAATTTTGCAAGGACAAACGATTAGAATAGAAGACAGTCGCGAACAAATCGAATTAGTATTATCTGGTTTGATAATAAAAAATAAAGATCGCCTCGAAATTAAAAATAAAATATACAGCGAAATATTTAATTTAAAATGGGTCGAGAAACAATTAAATAACTTACGTCCCTATTCTCAAACATTAGATAAATGGCTGACATCGCAAAAAACAGACGAATCTCGTTTGCTAAGAGGAAAAGCCTTAAAAGACGCTCGTTTGTGGGCTAATGGGAAAAGTTTGAGCGACTTAGACCATCAATTTTTAGCAGCATCCTTCGAACTAGAACAAAAAGAAATTCAAAAAAGTTTAAAAGCTCAAAAAGCAAAAGCGATCGAAGTAATACTATTTGAAGAACAAAAAAATGTCAAACTACAAAGATTATTATTAATAGCAGTATCCCTAGCATTAGCGATCGCCTCTAGTTTAGGGACGATCGTTTATTGGCAATATTGTAAAGCCAAAGAAATTCAAAAACAGGCCTTAAAAAGAGAAAAAGAAGCCAGAATAAGTCAGATAAAACTCTTAATTACTTCCTCATTAAAAAGTTCTGAATCGGGAGATAAATTAGATGGATTAATTCAGGCGATCGCCGCGATCGAAAGAATAGAAAAAAATTCAGATCTTATCGATTCAAGCTTAAAAAAACATGCCCGAGACACCCTGCGACAAATAATCTATACAACTAACGAATACAATCGCTTATCAGCACACACTACAGAAGTTAATGAAGTTGTTTGGCACGAAGCAACTCAAAAAATTTATTCTGCTGGTAGCGATGGAACTATAAAAATATGGCAACCAAACGGTAAATTAATAAAAACTATCGTCGCACACAAAACAGAAATTAAAGCACTCAGCGTCAGTGAAAATGGAGCAATAATCGCCACTGGTTCTGAAGATAAAGAGATAAAATTATGGCGATCGGATGGGACTTTAATAAATACGATCCGGGGACATCAAGGAATAGTAAATAGTCTGGCGATCGCTTCCGATAATCAAATAATAATCTCAGCTAGTGACGATCGCACGATAAAAATTTGGCATCGAGAAGGAAAATTATTACACACCTTAACCGGACACCAAAATAACGTTAATGCAGTCGCTATTACTAGGAACGGAGAATTAATCGTTTCCGGTTCTGCTGACGGGACGATAAAATATTGGCAGCCAGACGGTACTTTAATTAAAACTATCGAGAACGATCGGCAAAAACCAATTACCGACCTAACTATTGCTCGAGACGGACAAACGATCGTTTCCGGTTCTTCAGACGATAAAATAAAGCTTTGGCGACGCGACGGAACTTTAATTACAACCTTAAAAGGACACAAAAGTGCTATCAAAGGAGTAGCAATTAGTAATGACGGTCAATTAATTGCTTCAACTTCTAAAGACAATAAAATTAAACTTTGGCGAGCTAACGGGATTAAAATCAAAAGTATCGAAGTTAACAGCCATCATCTTACTCAGGGTATTGCTTTTAGCCCCGATGGACGATCGATCGCTTCTGCTTCATTTAACGGTACTATAAAACTTTGGCAGATTAACAATAACAATCGACTCTTAACAACTATCTACCCTCACGAAGAAAATATTAGAGGCATAGTTTGGAGTCCTGACGGCAAATATATTGCATCTGCTTCTAATGATGGTACGATCGAAATTACCAAGCTGGATAAGACGAGTTTAGCAACTTTAGTCGGACACGAGGATCTAGTTAGAGATGTGGCTTGGAGTTCTAACGGCAAATATATTGCATCTGCTTCTGAAGACGGTACGGTTAAATTATGGCAGCCAGATAGCACTTTGTGGCGCACTTTAACCCTAGAAGCAATAGGTTTTAGAAAAGTGGCTTTCAGCCCCGATAGCAAATACATCGCGGCCGCTTCTGAAGATAGTACGGTTAAATTATGGCGAGTTAGAGATGGGGCGTTAATAAGGACTTTTATCGGCCATACTAATCGGGTTTTTAACCTCGTCTTCAGCCCGGATGGGAGATACATCGCTTCGGCTTCTTTAGACGGCACGGTGAGGCTCTGGGGGCGCGATGATGGCAAATTAATTCGCATTTTCAGGGGTCACAGAAGCGAAGTTTATGGCATTGACTACAGCCCCGATGGTAAATATATTGTCTCTTCTTCTGCCGATCGCACTATAAAATTATGGCAAGTTGATGGCACTCTCATACAAACTTTTACCGGACATCAAGGTATTGTCAGACGAGTTGCTTTCAGTCCCGACGGTCGGACGATCGCTTCTGCTGGGGAAGATAAAATGATAAAATTGTGGCGCGATGGTAAATTGTTAATAACTTTAAACGGTCATAATAGGGGCATTAGAACTATAGCTTGGCATCCCGATGGTAAGATCGTTGCTTCAGCAGGTCGAGATGAATCGATAATTATTTGGCATTTAGAAAATATTCTCAATCTCAATGAATTAGAATATGCTTGCAATTGGGTACGAGATTATCTCAACACCAATCCCGAAGTCAAAGACGATTATCCTAATATCTGCGATCGATAACCAGTTCGATCGGCTCTCGGCTTTTACGAACGAATTCTATTTCTTTCAAAGGGATTTGGCTTTAATTGAGCAATTAAATTTCGATCCTTTTCTACTTCCGAAGCATTTGCCATACTTACCCTTCCTAAAACTAAACTACTAGCCGCAAAAGTAATTCCGATTAATTTAGAATATTTTTTAATTCGATCGTTAAAATTAGCCATTAATCTTTTCCTTATCGATCGTCATAAATGTTAACTATTTTTATTTTTAAATAATTTATTGCTCTTATCAATTCACTTATTTGCAGAAAATTTTGCAGAATTTTGCCTTGACTTATTGTCAAAAATATGCATTTAAACTAGATGCTCGTACCAATTTAATTTTTATTTGATACATATCGGAGGTCAGTCGGTCTAGGTAGGAGGTCAGTCGGTCTAGGTAGGAGGTCAAGGGTCAGGGGTCAGGGGTTTTTCTAAATGCTCGTACTTAGAACGTTAATGGTAAGCCTTTTATCGTTACTTTTAAGCTAGTTTGACTAAAATTAAATTAATTTTTTTAGACACTATTTGTATCAATTATTTTGGAAAATAGTATTAGTTATAAAATCGAGATTGTGGAGTCATTATAAGAGTTAAAATTATAGATCGAACAGCAAAAAAATAATTTAATAAAAATATGAAAATTCCCAAGAGACTAGAAACTGAAAGATTGATAATTAGACCTTTTGAGTTGAGGGATTTAGACTTATTTTATGCTTTTATGAGTAACGAAAATGCAACCAAATATCTTCTTTTTACTCCAGAACAAAAAACTTATGAAGGATCTAAAAAACTCCTAGAAGATACGATTAATTCCTATAATAATCCTCAACCTTTATTCGCACTAACTATAGCCGATCGAAATAGGGATCTTTTTTTAGGTAGTTGTGGTTTTGCACCGCTCGAAAAACAAGGAGAAGTACAATGCTATTATGCGATCGACCCTCAATATTGGCGACAGGGACTAGCAACCGAAGCATTCACTAAATTAATCGAATATGCTTTTTTAGAATTAAAATTAAGCAAAATTGTTTCTTTTGTGAATCCAGAAAATATAGCTTCAATAAAATTAGCAGAAAAAGTAGGAATGAAATATAAAGAGAAAGTAAAAAGAAAAGAATTTGGCGATCGAGAAGGGCTTGTTTTTGAAATAAAGATTGAAAATCATCAAAAATAAATTGCGATCGAAACTTAAGAAATTAATAATTAACATAAGTCCGATCGCGATCTAGAGAAAATAGATTAATGTCGAGTATAAGCTTGCTCGAAATGAGTTTTAATTTTCTGAGCGACTAAAGTAGTTACTAAAGAAAGCATAGATAGTAAAACTGCAACTATTTCAATTTTTGAGCCATCAGTAACTATTGCGATCGCAGCAAAAACAATCGCCATGCCAATACCTATTTGTTTTACTTTAATTGTATTTTCATAGGCTTTACTGCAAGAACCGCAAATTTCAGTATGTCTTCTCAATCGATCTAATGGTGCGGGTTCTTGGGAATCTTGAATAATTTTTTTTCTTGTTTTAGATGTAGTATAACCTTGATAATAAGGTAAATTATTTCCGTATTTATCCAGCCAGCGACGATATTCTACTACAAATAAATCTGAAGTTTTTAGAGGTAAATAAAGTTCTTGAAGGCTTTTTCCTAATCTATTAATTTCTTCTTCTTGTCCGACAACTAAAGGTAAATCTTCTTCTAAAAAATGGCTGCGATACCAATGTTCCATCCAACGAGGTTGAAATTTAAGTTTCCAGTCAGGTTTATTGGTATAGTTTCTGATAATAATACGACATTTTCCCGTACCTGTAGGTAGAGAATATAAGATTGCACCAGATATTTTATGGGGATAAACTATTCTATAAGTTACTAAATTAGGGGCAATAAAATTAAGATCCGTTGCAGAATTGCGATCGCCAATTTTAATCGAATATCTACCTTTAAATCCTGTTTCATTTAACTCTAAAACTTCCATCTTCAAAGGTTGTGCGGCTTGACGCGCATTAAATGTTTTTTCGTGAGATATAAATATATGAGATGGATCGACTACATTTTCGATGAAATAGCCTTGGTCATAAGGTAGATCTAGGGTATAATCAGAACTAACAAAGCTAGGATCGTCCATATCCGCTACAGTTGGGATTGAAGATTCATCTGCATTTTCTTGTTTACCTCTCCACATCCAGACAATTCCTTGTTTTTCGATAATCTCAAAAGACTTAACGCAACTATTGTGGGGAATTTTGGCCGATCGAGGTAATTGAGGAATTTTAGTGCATTTACCTTCACCATCAAATTGCCAACCGTGATAGGAGCATTCGATTTTTCCGTCTAAGATTTGCCCTTTAGACAATTTAGCCGCGCGATGAGAACATCTATCTTGCAAACAATTTAATTTACCTTCTCCATCCCTAAAAATTACAAAAGGTTCGTCGTATAAAGAAAATCCTAACGGCCGATCGCTAGGTAAATCTTTAATAAAACTAATCGGATACCAACAATTTTGCCAATTAAATTGAGATCCAGTCTCTTCTGGGTAAGAACTAGATTCGATCTGACTAAAATTAGAAGTAATTGTCATATATTTTTATTAAAGCAATGTTTATTTGTCAATGTAATCGTTATTAATTAAATTAACCTTAAAAATTTTATACAATTTTAATAATTACTTTCACTAAATTAAGAATTGTATAGAAAAAAGATAAAATTTTAGTATAGCTCGATACTTAGCAATGAGAATAGTATCGGAAATAAGAAAAAAAATGAGCAATAACTTTAAATCGAAACTAAAAAATAAACAAACTTTAATAGGAACGATCGTTACTTTACCTTCTCCTAGTATCGCCGAAATATACTCGCAATTAGATTTTGATTGGCTTTGGATCGATATGGAACATTCATCATTATCGATCGAAACAACTCAAAATATTATCCAAGCCACCGATCGAAAATGTGCTTGTTTGGTGCGATCGCCCGATAACGATCGGATTTGGATAAAAAGAATTTTAGATACTGGTTGCGACGGAATCATTATTCCTCAAATTAATACAGCAACAGCAGCAAAAAATGCGATCGCAGCTTGTAAATATCCGCCGGAAGGAATTAGAAGTGTTGGCATTAGTAGGGGACAAAACTATGGTTTAAACTTACAAGAAACTCTCGAAAAATCCAATCAAAATATTACTATCATTTTGCAGATCGAACATATCGAAGCAGTAAATAATATCGATGCTATTTTAGATCTTCCCGGTTGCGATGCTATTTTAATCGGGCCTTTCGATCTTTCTGCTAGTATGAATACGATCGGACAAGTCGATCGCCCTGAAGTAGTAGAAGCAATTAATAAAGTCAAAAAAGCCTGTTTGCAAAAAAATATTCCTTGCGGTATCTTCGCTAAAGATTCTCAAACAGCAATAAAAGCAAAACAAGAAGGTTTTAATTTGATATGTGTTGGTGTAGATATTGTCTTGCTCTGGAAAACTGCCCGATCGACTCTTGAAAAAATAAATTCCGATCGGTAAAGATCGAGCTTTTTCTTATTCTAGTCTTTCTCGTTGTTCTTTACTGCCATGGGTTTCCAACTCCGAAGCAAGATCGAGATGATGGGTTTGTTCGGCAGCCTGGTTAGAAGCCCAAATCGGGTAAGATAGGGGTAAAGTAACTTTAAATACCGTACCTACATCTACTTCGCTATTAAATTCGATCGTACCGCGATAGAGATCGACACATTTCTTAACAATAGATAAACCCAAACCAGTACCGCCAATATTACCAATATTATCGCCGCGATAAAAAGACTCAAACAATCTTTCTCGATCGCTTTTCGGGATACCTATGCCGCTATCTTTAATAATAAATTTAATTTCTCGATCGTCGCCAATAATTTTAAAGTCGATCGTGCTATTTTCTCGTGAAAATTTAATTGCATTAGATAGCAGATTAGCAATTATTTGCCGCAATATTTTTTGATTCCATTTAAATTTTTTAAAATGCCCCTCGCTAGCAAATTGAATCGTGCGATCTATTTTATTATTTGAATTAAATTCCTCGACTATTCCTCTAGCGAAATCAACTAAATTAATATATTCGCGATCGAAATTGACGTTTTCGATATTTTCTTGCTCGAAAAATAAAACTTCTTCAAATAAAAATTTAAGCTGTCTGACTGCTTCTTGAATGCGTTTAAATATATTTTCTTGCTGTTCTTTTTTTAATTTATCTAAAGCTCGTTCGAGAATTTCGACCGAAGCAAATATAATAGTTAAAGGAGTGCGAAACTCGTGATTGATTACTTTAATTATGTTACTTTTAAAATGACTGATTTCTTTTTCTTTAGCTAAAGCTTTAGATAACTTTTCTTGATATTTAATTAATTCCTGATTTTTTAATTTTAATTCTTCAGTTCTTTCTTCTACTCTAGCTTCTAGATCTTGATTTAAATGTTGTAAAAGTAGATTTTGTTCTGTAATTTTTTTCTGTAATTTTCTTAATTTAATTTGATTGTCAATTCTGGCGATCACTTCAGACAATTGAAAAGGCTTAGTAATATAATCTGCCCCCCCAACCTCAAAAGCTTTGACCTTATCAAACGCGTCGCTTAAAGCACTCAAAAAAATTACCGGAATTTCAGTAGTTTGAGAGTTTTGTTTGAGCAGAGAACAAACTTCATAACCATCAATATCTGGCATTTTAATATCGAGTAAAATTAGATCGGGAGGATCGAACTCGATCGCTTTTAATGCTTGTCTGCCACTTAAAACTCGACGAACTTCGTAGCCCTCGTTGCTCAAAGTTGTAAATAAAAGACGCAAATTATCTATCTTATCATCGACGATCAGGATATCTCCTTTTGAGGTTTGATTTAAAGATTCATTCATAGTGGTTTGAGTAAGATCGAGTTAAATTAAAGGTTCTACTAAATTAACGATCGAGTCAAAATCAAGCAGATCGACCATTTCCGTAAGAGTCTTGGTTAGAGGACTGAAATCTTCAGGAATAGCAGCGATCGACTCTCTAATTCGAGTTTCTCGCACTCCAACTGCTGCTTTGTAAATATTTTCTCGCCATTGTTTTGGCATTTGCTCGATTAAAGGTCTTAATTCTGCTTCTAGGCTCGGGGTTGTTGTTAAAGAAGTTAGAGGAATATCGTTAAAACGAGCTTTTCGTTGCGATTTTTCTTCATAGACGTAACGCACCCCTAAATAAACTGCCATTTTTTCAAATATTTCATTCTCTTTAAATGGCTTGCTCAAGAAGTCGTCGCAACCGGCCTCTTTAACTAAAAGAGGTTCTGGATTTAAAACCGAAGCAGTTAAAGCGACAATAGTTGTTTTTTTACCTAATTTAGTTGCTTTAATCTTTTTAGTTGCTTCGTAACCGTTCATCACTGGCATTCGCATATCCATCCAGATAAAATTAGGCCGCCATTTATGAAACATTTCGATCGCTTCTAAACCGTTGTTAGCAGCTTTTACTTCAAATCCAACGGATTTTAATAGTTTGACCATCAGTTGTTGGTTTTCTGGCACGTCTTCGACGATCAAAATGCGATATTTAGGTTGTTCCAACTCTATGCCTATAACTCGTTTACCATTTCCGTCGGGCAACAAACAAATTTCTTCGGCTATTTTTAATTTAACGTAACAAGTAAAATTCGTTCCTTTACCAAACTCGCTATCGACTTTAATATCTCCTTCCATCAAACGAGCAAATTGACGGCTGATCGGAAGTCCCAAACCCGTACCATCTTTTTCTTCTCGGCCGATATCGGTTTGTTGAAACGGCTCAAAAATTTTCTCGCGATCTTCAAGGCGAATTCCCGGCCCCGTATCTTTTACTTCAAATCTAATATCGATGCGATCGGACATTCCTTTTTTGGTCGGTACGGGACAAAATACTTTCAACTGCACCGAACCGACGTTAGTAAATTTTATAGCGTTACTGACCAAGTTAATAATTATTTGCCGCAATTTGCTTTCATCCCCGCAGACATATTGGGGAATTTCTTCGTCTTTTTCGACGATCAACTCCAAACCTTTCTGAGAGGCTTTTAGTTTGAGCATTTCTTCGATCGATCGCACTAAACGATGCAAATCGAAACATTTATCTTTTAGATATAGCTGTCCTGCTTCTATTTTTGCCATATCCAAGACATCGTTAATTAACCCCAGCAGGTGTTCTCCACTGCGATTGATAATTTCTACGTGTTCTTTTTGGGATGCGGAGAGATCGTTGAAGCGGTTCATAATTTGGGTAAATCCCAAAATTGCATTGAGTGGGGTTCGCAATTCGTGACTCATTTTAGCCAAAAATTGACTTTTAGCAAAGTTGGCAACTTGTGCCTTTTGTGCGGCTTTTTTGAGGGCTGTTTGCGAAAATTCTAATGCTGCTAGGGATAATGAGGTTCGCAGTTCTTTGGCTGCTTCTATTTCGCTATTTTGCCAAGGTAAAGATTTATTTTTAACTTGTTCTTTCCAAGATTCGAACGAACTGCGCGGAGATAGTTGAATTTGCCCGTTTTCGTCGATCGAAAAAGAATCTTGCGGATTTCCCGCCCAATTTACTGTTTGGGTTTGTTCGGCTCTAAACCAAATTAAATGGTAAGATGTCGGCTTAATATAAATCGATATTGCTAAAATCCCGCTCGCTTTATCTTTAAATTTTTTTGCTGCTGGATAATATGCTTCGAGATATTCAGTTTGAAAACATTCTTGTCTTTTATTTTGTTGCAGCCAATTTATCAGATTTTCAATTTCGCTTATTTCTGGAGTTTCTCCGATCGGATTAATTTGTTCTCCGAGTACGATCGCCGCTCCTGAAGCTCTGACTAAATCTAATAAACTCGACTTATTGCCACTGAGTACGTCTCCTATTTTATTGCTTTCTTTCGCTAAATTATGTCTGATTCTCTCTTGAATCGATCTTACTTTATTGCGGTAAGAAATTGATTCTTCTGTTTGTTGGCGAAATATTTCTGCCGACATATATTGCCCTAAAATTTGACAAAATTTTCTCGTTTGTCGGTCTAAATATTTAGGTTCGTAATTGTGACAAACTACTAATCCCCAAAGTTTTTCCTCTTCGATCAACGAAATTACCATAGTAGCCGTTACACCCATGTTTTTTAAATAATCTAGATGACAGGGTGCTACGCTTCTGAATATGGATTGATAGAGGTCGATCGTCGCTCCGGTAATTGAATTTTTTTGCGGAATTAAATTGACTGGTTTGTAGTTAATATCAGGAATCATCCGCAGGCTATTTTTTATGTAGTATTCTCGCGATTTTTTATCTACATCTGAAGCCGGATAATGCAGTCCTAAATAACTTTCTATTTCGTCTGTTTTCCTTTTTTCTGCAATTACTACTCCGCTATTATCGGCTTTAAATCGATATACCATCAAGCGATCGTATCCGGTTATTTTTTCAATTTCTCCTAAAAATCGAGCGCACAAACCGGACAATTTCGTCTCTTTTTTGATTTTTTTCAGGGAATTATTTAGCTCGGATAATAATTCTAGACCCGAGTCTTTTTTTTTCTTTTCTTGTGGTTCTAATTCTAAAAATATTAATTCTCGATCTCGATAACTTTTACCTGAAAATACTAAAGATAATTTCTTTGGTTGTTTTAATTTTAATGTTATTTTATCGTATTCTTTTTCCTCTTCTCGAGGCTCGTTAACGATCTTTTCTATTTGAGATTTTACTAACAAACAACTTAAATTTTTACCGATCAGTTCTTTTGGGGGGATACCCAACCATCGGTTAGTATTTTCACTTACTTGTAATATTTTTAGTTTTTCTTTTTCTTGTTGCAGTACGAATATAACCCCATGAGGTTGGATTTGACCGGGAATATGAATTGGCTCGTAAATACCACAGCCCAAAATCTCGCCTCGTGAGGCTACCAATTCTGAGGATTCCATTGTTAATCTCTGGCAGCTTGATTTTTTAATTCTTTTATAGATCTAATTTGCTTTTTTTCGAAATTTTGATTAAGTTTTTAATATTTTTATTCCATACTCTTCGTTCGATCCCTATTCTGTTAGTGTCCTAATTTTTTGGCTCAATTTGTTTTATTATCTTTTTTTTCTATTTTCTTAGAATAACTTAATTTTCCAATTAAATCGTAAGCGATCGCACTATTTTTAGATTTACTTCCTCAGTTGAGGAAAGCTAAATTCAATCGGATTCTTGCCAAAAAACAATCGAATCGTTAATAGTTTGAATTGTCGTACCGGGATAATAAAATTCTAAAATTCTTGCAGCAGACCAACCGAGTCGAGCTAAAGTGTAAGAGCCGCGCTGACTCAAGCCGACACCATGTCCGAAACCGCCGCCAATAAATTTATATCCACTTAAAATACCATTTTCGTCGCGAACTGATTCGAGATAAAAAAGAGTACTGCGAGGAGGCCCCAAAGCACTGCGAATCTCATTTTTATGCAATAATATCTCGCCGAGATCGGTAGTTACTATTAAGGTTAAAATCCGTCCCGAATTAGACCGCTCGGTAACTTCAAGCTTTTCGAGCGTCTGAAAATTAGCTAAAGGATGTTTGATTTTTTCGAGGTATTTACGTAAATCTCGATCTAGATCGGCGATCGAACTGGCTTTATTCCAACGAAAAACACTGACACCAGTTTCATTAAATCCGCGATTTTTGGCAATAAAACGACGAAAATTACTTTCCGATGCTAAAGAATATGCCGAGAGATCCCAAATATTTCTAGTCGAATCTATTCTCGCCCGAAGATAGGAACGATCCGCTCCGTTCCAACTATCGTTAAAAGGTGCAGTAATGCCGCCAGAAGTAGAATAATAAAGAGCATCTACCAATTGATTTTCGTAGGTAAGAACTTTACCTTCAGTAGCAGCGATCGCGCGATCGGTTCTAGGAGTTGCCCCTTTAAGTCCTTTATAAACTTGACAGTGAACGGTAGCACAAAGTTGATAATTATCGGTAACGAAGCGACGCAAATTCCGCAAAGCATAAGTTCGAGCGATGATAGTTTGAGCTTCGATCGCGTTTTTTGGTGCGGAAGCACCTATTTCGTAGGGTACTACTCCGCGCAAATAAGTTTCTAGGGGGACTAAATTAACTAAAGTAAAATTACCGTAAGCATTGGGCTGTAATTTCAAACTACCGCCATAAAGAAATCTTTGGCGATCGTCGACGTTAACATAAATGCGATCGGAACTGGAGTTAATGGTAAATTCTCGGCCTTGATAAACTTCTCCTTCGACGATAGCGATAACCTGGGGTTTTGCTTGCTGGAGATTAGTTTCTAATAATGGTTCGTTGTAGCCGCGATCTTTGAGACTTTGTAGCAGCCAACGGCGCAGGATTGGGGTATTGTAAACATCTCTTTTTGCCCAGACTTGCCATCTACCTGGCTGAGCGATTTCGACTTGAATTCCTAGTTTTTGCCATTGTTTAGCACTATCTTCTGCGGTTTCAAAAGTCGCTCGATCGCTGAGAATTATTTTTTCTTGGATCTTAGCAACTTCTAGAGGTTGCATCGATATTTCTAAAACGATTTTATCTGTTGCGATCGTTTTGGGAGTGGGGCTGTTAGTAGTAAAATTGAGAGAATTTCCGGCATAACTTTCAAGAATCAGTCGATCGTCAGTTTCAGTGCCGAATCTTTGGACGACACCCACAGAAATTTCTATATCTTTAGCTAAAGCGGGGGGTGCGCTAGTAAAAAATTCTGCGCCAACAAAGAGAATCTGAGCGACAATAGCAAAACTAAATTTAATCGATCGTTGTTTGCTAGTTTGCTTTTTTATTTTTGATTTTTGTTCCATGATTCTTTGAGATTGGCTTTTTAATTTATTAAACAAGCAGCAAATCTCCAAAGCTATTAAGAATAAAGAAAGGAAAAAGATAAAATTAAACCAATTTTTACCTTTTCCCCGTTTACTTTTTGTTTATTTTTACTAATCGTTACCTTGGTCTAGCAAGATCTCGCCATCGAGCAGTTTTTTAGCCGATTCTAGCAATACATCTTCCATATAAGGTTTGACAAAATATGCTTTAGCTCCTCGCTGAGCTGCGATTTTTTTCATTTTTTGTGCACCGCGAGAGGTGAGCATTGCTACGGGTACTTCGTTGAGATTGGGGTCTTCTTGAACGTGAGAAAGGAATTCGAGACCGTTCATTCTCGGCATTTCGATATCGCAAACGATTAAATCGCAAGGCAGGCCGGAACTGAGTTTTTCCCAGGCTTCTTGACCGTCGCGAGCCTGTTCTACTTTATAACCTGCTTTGCTAAAGGTCATCGAAACCATTTCTCGAACGATAACCGAATCGTCCACTACCAAAACTCTCGGCTCAAAATGCTTGCTTCGTGAAGGTTTGGCTTGTTTTTGTTTGCTAGTAGCTGTTTGTTTGTCTTCTTTAGGTTTGGTAGCTTTTGGCTTTCTGCTGCTACCAGCTAATAAGATTTCGCCTTCGATCATTCTTTGAGCTGCATCGAGGAGATCTTTTTCTGTATATGGTTTGATGAAATATCCACTCGCTCCTAATTTGGCGGCTAATTGTTGGTGGCGATCGGCACCGCGAGAGGTGAGCATTGCTACGGGTACTTCGGAAAGTTGTCGATCTTTTTGAATGTTAGAAAGTAGTTCTAAGCCGTTCATTTTCGGCATTTCGATATCGCAGAAAATCAAATCGCAAGGCAATCCTGATTTGAGTTTTTCCCAGGCTTCTTGACCGTCGCGAGCCTGTTCTACTCGATATCCTACTTTGCTGAAGCTCAAAGAGAGCAATTCGCGAACCGTAATCGAGTCGTCGACAATAAGTACCATCGGATCTTTTTTCGGTGCTGTTTTGCCGCTTGTGGCAGTTTGTCCGAGTGTTTTGCGCCAAACTCCTTTGGTCTCGATGCTTCTGATTCCTTGGGAGATTTCGATCAACTCGAGTACGTCGGCGATCGGCATGATGCGACCGTCACCTAAAACTGTTGCTCCGGCTACTCCGGCGGGTTTGGGAATCGGCCCTTGAATTTGTTTGATTACAATTTCTTGCTCTCCTTCGATGCGATCGACTTGAACTGCTAATAGTTTTCCGGCAGCCCGCAGCACGACGATCGAGGTTGTATCTTCTTGAGATGAGCCGCCGTAAACCGAACTGCGACCGATCTGATAGTTGTAAAGTAATAATTCGTTGAGGGGTCGGAAGGGCAGTAAATTATCGCGCCAACGCACGCATTTTTTGCCTTCTTCGTTGATTTCGATGTCGCTGGGGGCAAAATCTTGGGTATCTTCGACCCCATCCATCGGGAAGGCAACTAGGGAGTGATCGCTCAAGCAGCAGAGGGCTTTTGAAATACTTAAGGTTAGGGGCAAGCGGATGGTGAAGGTCGTACCGTGACCGATTTTTGATTCGGTGCTAATCGTACCGCGAATGGCGTTTAATTTGCTGCGCACTACGTCCATCCCGACACCCCGACCGGCAAAGTCATCGGCTTGGTCTCTGGTACTGAAACCGGGGTGAAAGAGAAAGTCGTAAATTTCTTGTTTGGATAGTTCTTTGGCTTCTTCTGCGCCGATCAAACCTTTTTCGACTGCTTTGTTTCTAACTCTTTCTGGGTTGATTCCCGCGCCGTCGTCGGATACTGAGATTACGGTTTGGTTTCCTTGGAAAAAGGCTTTTACTCTAATCGTTCCTTCTGGCTGTTTGCCGTTTGCCTGTCTTTCTTCTGGAGTTTCTACACCATGAGTCATGGCGTTGTTGACTAAATGAGTCATCGGGTCGTAGAGACTCTCGAGAATCATTTTGTCGATGAGTACGTCGCGACCTTCTAGTTCTAATTTGGCTTTTTTATTTAATTTGAAGGAGATGTCTCTTACTGCTCTGGGTAGACGATCGGCGGTTTGGGAAAATGCTACCATGCGACATTTTGTCATTCCTTCTTGTAGTTGGGTGGTGACTTGTCGCAAGCTTCGCGAGACTTCTTCGGTTTCGTCTACGAGGAATTGAATGTCGGAGGCTGATTCTCTTACTCTGACGATCAATTCGATCATTTCTTGAGAGAGGATGTGAATCGGAGTAAATCGATCGAGGTCTAATGCGCCAAAACCTTCTAAATCGTTCACTCCTTCTTGAGATTCTTCTGGTTCTGCACTATCTTCAATAAATGACGAACCTTGGGAGCGACTCGCCATTAGTGCTCCTTCTAACAAGCTTTTTTCGTATTGTTCTTGCATCCTACCCCCTACATCGCTGAGACTCTGTACTTGCGAAAGTAGGTTGTCTAAGAATCCGTGGAGTCTTTGTTGGTCTTGTTCTAGACTGTTGCGTTTTACTACTAATTCCCCGATTAAGTTGTTGAGGTTGTCTAGCTGTTTGACCGGCACGCGCATATTTTGTTCGAGACGTTTTGGCGGTGCTTTTCTGGCTTGCACTGTTTTGGCTGGTGCTGCTGCTACTGGTGCTGCTGCTACTGGTGCTGCTGCTGGTGCTGCTGCTACTGCTGCTGCTACTGGTGCTGGTTCGTCATCGAGGAGGTCGTCAAGATCGGAGAACTCTTCTAAACCGTCTGCTTCTCCTGTCAGTTCTTCTAAGGTTGTAAACGAATCTAATATTTCTGTTTCTTCGATACTGGTTGAATCTACAAACGATTCTAGATCTGCATCGAATTCAGATGCGATCGTTGCTTCTAATGCTTCGATCGCATTGGGGTCAATTTCTTGTGCTAGTAAAGCAGAAGGGATTTGTAATAGTTCTTCTAATCGATCGAACTCTTCGTAAAAATAGAGGATTTGGTTTTCTGAAGCGGTATTTTCTTCGAGTAGAGTTTGTGAAGATTCTGCTTCTGCGTCGTCGAAACCTAATAAATCTTCTAGTTCTTCGGCTTCGTTGCCTTCTATAGCTAAATTTTCTCGTTCTTCTGCTTCTGGGTCGCTTATTTCTTCGGTTATTCCTTCTAAATCTAGATTGTCATTATCTAAGGAAGTTGAAAAATCTTCTAAGGATAAATCTTCCCAGTTATCTTCTTGTAGGGAGATTGCTTGATATTCATCTTCAGGGCGATCGTCTTCGGTTCCTAAGAGATCTTCTAGATCTTGTATATCTTCTAAGGACGCATTTAATTCCGAGTCCGATTCGTCCTCTTCTAATAGACCTTCTAATTCGTCGATCGCATCGCCATCCCCATCTAACAATTGTGCTTGTGTTTCCTCTTCTTGTGCTAGTTCTGCTGCTTGTTTGCCATTTTCAGAATCTGACCACAAATCTTCTTCGATATCGATGCGATTGTAGTCTTCGTCTTTTATTTCGGGGAGTGAATTTGACTCGATCGGATCTGCTCCATTGCCGTTGGCTGGATTTATTAAGGCGATACTCTTTAGACTTTCGCTTACTTTAATCAGCTTTCCTTGACCTGCCAGGACTAAATCTGCAGCTTGCTTTATTTCTTTTACTATTAATTTTCCTGAATTGCGATAAACATTTTCTGGATTGGCGAGGACGCTGTTTGATATTTCTAATAATTGGTTCCAGGCTGGTGAAAAAGGACGACCCTGGCCCATTTTTAATAATTTTTGACAATAAGATTGTAATTCGCTGCGGTGTTCTGCTTTATCTTCTTGTTTGATAATTTTCACCATTTCCCATAGTTCTTGGAGTACATCCCTATGGAATTGTTCTTCCCATTCTCTTGTTTGAGATTTATTTTCCCTGTCTCGATCGAGTCGTTCTTCTAACATATCTTTACTTTTTCCTGAATAATTAACTATTTAATAGGGCGATCTTGCCTTTTTTTCTAATATATTTGTCTGGTCTGCTTGCTAATAATTGTTTGACTTTTGCAATTGTAATTTGCCCCTTCTTAATTTTATTCTGGTTTATAGCCGAATTCTGCTAGGCGACCTCGAGATTGTCTCCATTTGGGCTGAACTTTTACAAATAGTTCGAGATACACCTGTCCGTCTATCAATTTTTGAATTTGTTGCCGGGATTTCGTGCCGATTTCTTTGAGCATATTACCTTTTTTGCCAATCAATATTCCTTTTTGCGAGTTTCTCTCTACGACGATCGAAGCGAAGACCCGAGTTATTTTGGGGGTTTGTTCGATTTTTTCAATTACAATTGCTACTGAGTGAGGAATTTCTGCTTTGGTGTGCAGTAGGATTTGTTCCCTAATTAGTTCTCCCATGATAAATCGTTCTGGCTTATCTGTAACCAAGTCTGGGGGATAATAATAGGGGCCGGTTTCTAAGCGTTCGATTAAACTATCTAATAATGTTTTGAGGCCTTGTTTGCTTAGAGCTGAAAATTTAATTGCGGGCCAGTTATTGGCGATCGCGAATTGAGTGTAACTTTCGTCTAATTCTCGAACATTTTTAGTTGTTTGTCGGTCGCATTTGTTTAATCCTAAAATAATCGGAATGTCAATTTTTTCTAGAAGATTGACTATAAAGCGATCGCCTCCTCCTGCTGGGGTTGAACTGTCCACTACGAATAAAATTGCGTCTGCAAATGCTATGGCTTCGCGAGCGTTTGTTACTAATACTTTACCTAATTCGTGATGGGGTTTGTGAATGCCGGGGGTATCGATAAATATCAATTGAGCTTTATCGTTGGTTAAGATACCGCGCAAGCGGTTGCGGGTGGTTTGAGCCACGGGGGAGGTAATGGCTATTTTTTGTCCGATCAGTTGGTTCATAATGGTAGATTTTCCAACATTCGGCCTGCCAATAATGCTGATAAACCCGGATCTAAATCCTGGGGGGGGAATGGGAATTATTCCGGTTATATTTTGTTGTTCGGGGTCAATTTGGCGATCGTTCATCATTCATAATTGATAGCACGTATTCTCCTTGATTGACTGCTTTGTTGGTGGCGCAATCGAAGACTAAACCGTTTTCGATCGCCCGGATCTCTATTATTGCGGGTAGTTCTCTTTTTTTATTAAAACTTAAAATCTGATAGATTATTTCTCCAGCTTTTACATAAGTCCCCAAACTAACTCTGTTGCGTACCGTTCCGCCGCGGGGTGCGTAATATTTTGCGATGTTATTTTTTTCGAATAATTTGATTTCCCTAGAGAGTAATTGATATTTTTCTAGAGTAATTATACCTTTAGCTACTAAATAGTTTTTAATACCTTTTATGCCTTTTTCGACCGATTTTGTATTAATATCCATACCCGAGCCTAATTCTAAAGTCCAAGATTCTCGATCGAGTTTTATTTTTCTTCCGAGTAATGCTAATTCTTTTTCTAGGGCTAACCAAGGTTTCAAAAAGGCTTCGTCAAAAGCATCTCCATCGTATTGTGTCATTAAAATTCCGCGCTCGATCAGAAAATATTTCGCGCTATCTTCTCGAGTTTGAAAACAATAAATGTAGTCAGTTCCTTGGTTGCTAGAACTATGAATGTCGATAACATAATTAGCGTCCAAACATAGGGATTGTAATCGATAGCGATAATGTTTGTTATACGGGGCGTTTTTTTGAGTTTGTAATTCTTCTTTTTCTTTTAAAAAAGCTGTTTTAATTTCTTGAAGGTATTGAATTTCAATTTCTTTTGGTTCTAATTTGAAATAAGACTTAGCTAATAAATCTAAATTTTCTGCTTCTTTTTCGTAATCCCAAAAAATTCTATTCCAATCTTTTCCGTCGTAACTATTGAAGCGTCCTGTAGAAAAAAAGTGAGTTCTTTGGTTGGTTGCTAAAGGATTACAAACCGGAACTAAGCAAATTTCGCCGTTAATTCGATCGGGTTTGAGAGTCCTTAAAAATTCAATTAATTGATAAATAACTTCGTTGCCGACAATTTCGCAACCGTGTAAATTGGCTTGTAAATAAACTTTTTTGCCTGGATTTGCGCCGATAAATCGATATACTTGAAGGGAGAGGCTATCTCCCGAGGCTAATTGCAAGAGATCGATAGTCGAAATTGTCGGATTCATTATTGAGAGCGATCGATTGAAATGTTAATATCCTCTCCATATTAAAGTAAGAAGATTTAACTGAGAAATAAGTAATTTAACCGCCGATTCCCAAGCGAGCTGCTAGGGTGGGAGTAAAAGGAATCAGAGTGGCGAGCATCAAAAATAAGGCTACCAAGCCCCAGACTGCTCTGGTATCGTTGGGTTCGCTAAGTTCGTTGAGACTGGGACGTTCTAAATCTCTTTGTAAAAACAGAATTAAAATCCCCCAATAAAGGGCGATCGCGTTGCCGGGGTTAGCGATAGCGACGATGGCGAGTACGATTAAGGTAGCGATCGTGGTGCGTCTGGCAATTTTGCGTCCGTAAATTGCTTGTACTATGCGACCGCCGTCTAATTGTCCTGCTGGCATTAAATTCAAAGCACTAATGGCTAAACCCAACCAACCAATGACGACTAAAGGACTAATAGCCACTAGAGTTTGACTCATTTGCGAACCGAGAAAAATTCTGGCGATACTTCCGACTAAGATCGAAGTTTGGAAAAATTGAGTTTCTATTTGAAAGTTACTGCCAGGCGAAGAAATAATTAAGCCGAAGACGAGCATCAATAAAGAGACGATCGCGCCCCAGGCCGGCCCGGCGATCGCTACGTCAAAAAGCGCGGTGCGATTGGGTATTAATGATTCAAAACGAGTAATCGCGCCAAAAGTGCCTATTTGCAGGCTTGGTATGAAATAAGGTAAAGAGAGACGAATATTGTATTTGCCGGCTGCGAAGCGGTGGCCGATTTCGTGAGCGATTAAAATCGTCCAAAGTCCCAAACTAATAGGTACTGTTTCTGGATAGCGATCGAAGTTGGTAAAGAGGTCGAAGCCTAAAAGCAAGCCTGCTGTTTCCAATCCGGTAACGATGGTTGCTACAAATAATACTAGGGCGAAATTTTTTTGTGCCAGGGTTGAGGGCTGAGGATCGTTGCTGGCTGGAAGGACGATAACTACTGGTTTTGCTTCGGGACTTTCGACTAAAAATAACCGATATTTATCTCCTAATGCTGCTTTTAATTTCTCTGTGAGTCGGGCGTGGGTTGCTTCTGCTTCTCCCCGTAAATTCCCTTTAAATATCGCCCCTTCTTGATAAGAAATTGTTTCGGTAGCAAAAAAGGTATCGATCCCAAAAATGCTTTTAATGATTTGGAGATCTTCTTCTTGAATGGGAAGTATTTCTGGTGCTAGTTTGTTGCGATCGCCCCCTCGCTCGCTGCTTTGAGGTGTTTCTGCTTCTGCTTCTGTTTCTATAATTTTGCTTTCGCTGTCGATCGGATCGAGATTCTTATTAACTTGTTTGTCTTTTTCGATCGCGTCTGCGGCGCGTTGGCGCAGGATCTTTTCTTGATTTTCGATTCGCAAACGATTGCCGACACTGATATATGCGATCGTCGAAGCAACGATTAAAAATAGAATTGCGACTAAATTGAGATAAATTCCTAGTGCGAAGGAGACTAAGAATACCAACCAGGGTACTATCAAAACAATCGATTGTAACCAGGCAAGAGTTCCTAGTTTCCCGTAGGCTTTTGCTCGGTTATAACCCCAAACTGCAAATCCTACGATGATTAAAATAATGAAAAATATGCTTGTAGTTTCCGATCCGTTAAACATTTTGATTGTTCGAGTTGTTTTTATCTAGGGCAGTTCGAAGATTGTTTTGATTTTGTTCTAAAATTTTACTGGCTGAGAGTCGATCTAATTGTCTCCAGTGCATTAATAAAGCTAGTTTGATCGCTCCTCCACTGCGTGCTAATAATTCGCTGGCTCGTTCTCGATTTAATTCGGTGAGATCTTCGATAATGTTCAAGGCGCGATCGCGCAGTTTATTATTAGTAATTGCTACATCTACCATCCGATTGCCGTAAACTTTGCCTAAGCGGATCATCGTTCCAGTGGAGATGATATTTAATGCCATTTTAGTAGCCGTTCCGGCTTTGAGTCTGGTAGATCCGGCTAGGAGTTCTGCTCCGGTTAACAGGCGAATATCTAAGTCTACATCGATTTTTACTTGTGTTGTTGGCACGCAGCTAATAAAAATTGTGGTTGCTTTTATTTCTCTAGCTCTTTTTAATGCTCCGCGAACGTAGGGAGTCGTCCCTCCGGCGGTAATACCGATTACTATATCTAATTTGTTAATTTTATTTGCTTCAATGGCTGCTGCGCCTTCGCTGCTGCGATCTTCTAGATTTTCGGAGCTTTTGACTAAAGCTTGTTCTCCTCCTGCAATAATTCCTCGAACCATTTCTGGGGGGGTGCAGAAGGTGGGGGGGCATTCAGCAGCATCTAAAACCCCCAAACGTCCGCTAGTTCCGGCACCGATGTAAAATAGTCTACCGCCTTTTTTTAAGGCTGCTGCGGTCAATTCAATCGCTTTGGCTAATGATAATCGTGCTGCTGCGATCGCTTCTATTGTTTTTGCGTCTTCTCGATTGAATAAGTCGACTATTTCTTCGTTACTGAGTAGATCGAGATTTTCGCTGTTGGGGTTGACCTGCTCTGTCAGCAGATGACTTCTTGCTTCTAGATAATTCATCTTCTAATTTTATCGTTTCTACCTGCTGAGTCGGCTCTCGTAGGAGGGCTAAAGCTTTAGTTTTCAGAGGATTAGATCGCTGTTATTTGTTTTTTCTTTAATTTTTGTTATAGCAATCCTTCTAGTTGACGGCGAATCCGATCTAATTCTTCTTGAGACATTTGCGGTTTTTCGGCTTCTTCTGAAGCTTTTTGGGTCTCATCGGGCCGATCTTGTTGCTCTAGATCCCATTCTGTTTCGCCAACGTTTTTGTCTGGTGGAATTTCTAGTTTTCCTTGGCTGATGATTTCATAATCGTAACCGGCACTGCGACAGAATGCTTCAATTTCTTCGGAATCAATTTCTTCAACAGTTGGCGTTGGAAAATCTTGTGCTTCTAACAAAAGAGCGTAACGAGTGGCATCGTCTTCTGTTTCAAACATCAAAACTTTATTGCGATCGCCAATTTGAACGGTGTGGATACCTTCGTTTTCTGTTCGAGCGTTAAACAATAAAACAAATACGCGCATAGCTACAACCCATGAGTATTTTATGGTATTTAAATCGAAGCTGCTTGACCTTTACTATAAAATATACGTCACCTTAATCTAGATCGCGTCGGGGCTTGCTTGAAAAAATCGTCTAGATTGTTTTTTTTCTAGACGATCTTCAAGTAATCGAGCTGATGTTTTTTGTTCTTATTAAGATTTTTGCTGGCTCAGGAACTATTAAACCGATCGAGTTGCCTTAATTAATTTCTGGTTAACCATTTTTGGCTGTTTAAGCGTTGCAAAGTGTACAAAATCATTAAGTCTAATGTTACTCTGCGTTCGTCGATCATAAAAGATTCTAGAGTACTGGGTTTAGAACCATTGGTGGCATAAGAGAATGCTTTTTGTCCGGTAATACTTTCGTCAGGAAAATAAAGATTGAACTGACGTTTTCCACCTTTCCAATCACCTTTAACTTGCCATAATTCTTCATCGCCAGAGTTTGCTATCGGTAGCTTTTCTTTGACGAAATTCAATTCGATATCTTCTATTCCTTCCCCTGCAAATGCTTCTTTCAAACCAGGAACGAAATGTTCTTCCATGAATTCTGTAAAGGGTTTCTTTTCTATTGCTGGTGGTTTAGCTTTTTTAGCCGCGCTTGGTTTAGTTTCTTCTGCCATATTTAGTTCGAGATTTTTTGTAAGTTAATAGTATCGAGACTGTCACTTATTTTATTTTTGCAGATTTAGGTAAGATATTTCTATCTGCAATTATCTGCTTCGATTCGATCGCTCTTCAAATTGGCTCTGGGTCTTATTATCTCACAGATAACCTCTTAAGAGCTAGGAGTGCTTTTTTTGACTTTTACTCATTCATCAATTTTAAATTTGTGAAGTTTTTTGTATTAGCGATTGCCAATCTCGGCATTGTTATCAAACTTTGAATTACAAGAAAACTATGTATTTAGATAGACATTGCCGATCGTGGTACGAAAATATGTATTTAGATAGACATCGTCGATACAGTAGGCAGTAACATAATAAAAGTGTTATAAATAATTTAAATTTCACCTAACTATTTTACGAGCTATCTATATTAGCCGTACAATTACTTAAATAGTAATGATTTCTCTCTATTAAATTTTTTTATTTTCAAGTTTAGAGAGAATAATTTATTGACAACTAAGATAACTCAAATCATTTTTAATAATGATTTAATTAATTCTTGCCGATTGTTAACTAAACTTATGTTAATAACAAATATCCCGATTGCTTTGCTGCGATCGGATACGACAGTTTGTATAAATAGAGATTATTAAATCGATATTTAACAATTTAGTTATCAAAAAAACAATTACTGCAATCGATCCATTAACAAAAAAGACTTACGATATGCTGTTATTTACTACTAGAGAAAAATTGGAATTGCAAAGCGTTCGGGGACAAAAAAGTTCTCAAATCGTGTTCCGCGATAAAATATTGACTAGAGGGCCCGATTTTGCGAGAAAATTGTGGCAAAAAGCCAAACAATATTGCGAAAGTTACTATAATTCCGATATCTTGTGCGTTTTAGTCGATCATTCTTCTTATGTTTCAATTTGGAAAGAATACGATCGCAATCCAGAAATAGCAAGCAAGCAAGAGCAAACAGGAGCAACTGAGACAGATCGATCGGTTGAGATCGAACTTACACCGGAGTTAATCTCTCGTTATCAGCAAGAATTAGCTGAATACATCGGCCCGATCGCTGCTTTAGTTTGCGAGCAAGCTTTAGCGGAAAATCCCAATCTTGAAATCAAAGAATTTATCAAAACTATTAGCGATCGAGTTCCCGATCGAGATCGAGCTGAAGAATTAGAAAAGCGTTTGCTATCTTCTTTAAAATCGAATTAGCTACAGAATCTAGATTCTGTAGCCACAAGCAAATTCTTGCAATAGCAATTTATTTTAGCCTCCAGCAACTGCTGGGACTATACTTACTTCATCGCCGTCTTTTAAGTTAGTTTCGGGGCCGTCAAGAAAACGAATATCTTCGCTATTGACATAAAAGTTTAAAAATCTGCGAGGTTTGCCCTCTTCATCGCACAAACGAGCTTTAATACCGGGGCAATTTTGTTCGAGAGCGTCGAATAATTCGTTAACATTACTGCCGCTACATTCGATCGTAGCTTGCTCGTTGGTATATTTTTGTAGGGGGGTAGGAATTAATACTTTAACAGCCATTATTGCTCCAAAATAATTAAACTAAAACTTGTTGCCACTCTAAACGTTCTAAAGTGCGAGATCTTTCTAAAGCACGCTCGAAACTGTCTAGTTTGGGTTCGATAATGAAAGGTTCGCCGATATAACCTTGAACGGCTTCTTGGGTTTTGAGTCCGTTACCAGTAATGTAAGCCACAGTTACTTCATCGGGGTCAATTTTTTTGTTTTCTACCAATTTCTTCAGAACTGCGATCGTCGTACCGCCAGCAGTTTCAGTAAAAATACCTTCTGTTTCGGCTAACAGTTTCATTCCTTCGATAATTTCTGCATCGGTAACTGATTCGATATTGCCGTTAGTTTTTTTAGCTACTTCTAAAGCATAGATTCCGTCTGCTGGGTTGCCGATGGCGATCGATTTGGCGATAGTATTGGGCTTAACTGGAGAGACGAAGTCTCTTCCTTCTTTAAATGCGGTGGCGATCGGGGAACATCCTTCTGCTTGCGCTCCGCTAAAACGAACTTGTTTGTCTTCTACTAAGCCGACTTTAATAAATTCTTGGAATCCTTTATATATTTTTGTGTAGAGCGAACCGGATGCTAAAGGAGCAACAACATGGTCGGGTAATTGCCAGCCTAATTGCTCTGCTACTTCAAACCCGAGAGTTTTCGAACCTTCAGAATAGTAGGGACGAAGATTGATATTTACAAAGCCCCATTTGTGGGTGTTGCCAACTTCAGAACAAAGACGGTTTACTTGGTCGTAGTTACCTTTGACTGCCATTAAGGTGGGATTGTAAATTAAAGTTCCCAGGATTTTACCTGCTTCTAAATCTGAGGGAATAAATACGCAACAGTCTAAACCTGCATGAGCGGCGATCGCGGCTACAGAATTAGCTAAATTTCCGGTAGAAGCACAGGAAACAGTTGTAAATCCTAGTTCTCGAGCGCGAGTTAAAGCTACGGATACCACCCGATCTTTGAAGCTGAGGGTGGGCATATTGACGGCATCGTTTTTAATATAAAGATTTTTTAAACCCAGGCGACGGGCTAAGCGATGGGATTTTACCAAAGGCGTCATTCCCGTACCAACATCGATCGGATTTTCGCTTTCTACTGGCAGAAATTCTCGGTAACGCCAAATTGAGTTAGGCCCTTTGGCTATGCTTTCGCGGCTAACTCGATCGCGAATTACATCGTAGTCGTAGGCAACTTCTAAAGGAGCAAAGGTTTCTTCGCAAATATGAATCGCTTTCAGGGGGTATTCTGTACCGCCTTCTTTGGATACTAGCTTTGTAAAGGTGCGCGCTTTGGATTTTGTTTTATTTTCGGTTGCCTGGGTCATTTTTTTTATATTTTCCTTTATTTTCTGATTCCGTCGATGCTGAAAGCGATAGTATCACGCTCAAAAAATCCCCGTCAAACATACCCGACTTTAATTGTCGGGTATAAAATAATACTTTAAAGATCGGTGAAAATGAGAATGTGTTTTCTGGCGATCGAGCGATCGCCAATAATTTGGTTTAATATTTAAATTTAAATTAAAATCCTAATACTTTATACTTTAAAAGTCTGTTTTTTTTACTCGTTATATGAGAAAAAAGAGGGTAATAATCCGGTTTTTCAAAAGTAACGAGATACTTAGTTTAGAAATCAAAAATCGCAGTAGTTTGAGAAATTTTTTTCAAGATCGCATAAATTTGCTACCTATCTGGCTAATTCGTGAAAATTGGTGTAATTTATATATTTGTGGCCGACTAAGCTCAGTTCGATCGCAATTGAGAGATGAAAAAAGCTAGAAAAGACTAGAATTGACTTATTTATAGTTATAGAAAATTTTTTAAAAGTAAATAATATTAGTTTTACAAACTAAGTATAGTAAAGTTAGCTCGGATATAAAATAATATAAAAATGCGATCGAATAGTAGAGTTAAAAGCTTAAATCAGCTCTTGTTTTTATCTTTTTCTAATTGTTTCTTCTCGTTTAAAATATTTTCAGCCTAAAAAACAAAGCCTTAAATTTAGAAAAAGATACTTGAGATCGAGAAGATTACTTGGTAAAAAATAACTAGCGCGATCTATTGGAGTTAAAATACATGAGGAACTGTTTGCTAAATTTAATTTCAGGGTTGCGATCGAGCAAATAAAGCAAACTTTTCTTTGAAAAAATTAAGATTAGAACGAAAATAAAATTGTAGACTATATTTTATTTAACAAAATTTCTTTGTGCAGGGGTTTATAAATCATTTGATGCTTTTGAGGTAAAAAACCGTCAGGAAATTTAGTTTTTTCATCGTATAATGCTAGAGCTAAATTAGTCCAACAAAGATTAGTATCTTCTAAATTTGCTCCTCTCAAATCTGCAGCAGTAAGATCCGAGCCAAATAAATTACTGTATCTTAAATTTGCTCCTCTCAAATCTATTCTATCTAAATAAGAGCCGCTTAAATCCGATCCTCTTAAGTCTATTTCTCTCAAGTTTTCTTGGCTTAAATTAATTTCACTCAGATCTATTAAACAGAAATTTCTTTTGCCAGCTAGATACATTTTTTTAAATTTTAATAATCTTATCTCCTTGGTATTTTCTGCTAGGGATTTATATTGCATCATTTTTAAAATTCCTTCATTGAGTAAAGTTAGTTTTTTTCTTGTTTTTAAGTTAATTAAAGCTATTAAATAGCTTTAAAAATTGGGTCGAGCTGTTAAGTCCGATCGGTATATTTTTTTTAAACCCAGCTAAATTTCCTCAGTGGAAATACTTAAGTGTTACAAAAAGTTATGATGTTTTTTCTAAGTATTTTAATGAAGATAGATAAAAAATTAATTATTTTCAATCAAAACTGTCGTTCTTTATGAAAAATTTATATAAAAGCACGTATTTATAAAGATAAGTTAAAGAAAATAGGTTGATATCGGGCAACGCAAACAGAGAAATAATCGATTTTTTGTAGAGAAATCCCACTTAGCTTGCTAAGATGGATAAAATTAAATAGATAGTAAGGATAATTAAGAAAACAAAAATATTTAATGGATAAAAAGTTTTAAAGAGAATTGTGGAAATTACTTTTTTAGGAACTAGTTCGGGAGTACCAACAAGATCGCGCAACGTATCTGCTTTAGCGGTACGTCTTCCGCAAAGATCGGAAGTTTGGTTGATGGACTGCGGAGAAGGAACTCAACATCAAATTTTACGCAGTCCGATCGGCATATCTTCGATCGCGAAAATTTTTATCACCCATATGCATGGAGATCACATCTATGGTTTAATGGGTCTGCTGTCAAGTTGTGGTTTGGCAGGTAAGGCACAAAAAATTAACATTTACGGGCCTCCCGGATTAGAAGAATATCTCAAAGCAAGTTGTAAGTATTCTTGCGTTAGTTTCGGAGATCGGGTTTCGGTAACCACCGTACAACCTGGAATTATTTATGAAGATGAAGAATTTAGCGTCAGTTGTTTGCAATTAAAACATCGAGTTACTGCTTTTGGCTACCGCATTGCTGAAAAAAATCGCTCGGGTAGGTTTATGGTAGATAAAGCGATCGCTTTGGGAATCGCTCCGGGGCCGATTTATGGCAAACTAAAGCGAGGAGAGATAGTAAAGTTACCTGACGGCCGCGTTATTAATGGTAAAGATTTGTGTGAAGAACCTGAAATAGGACGTAAATTAGTTTATTGTACCGACACTATCTATTGTGATAATGCTGTCAAATTGGCTGCAGATGCAGATGTTTTAATTCATGAAGCAACTTTTGCCCATCAAGACTCACAATTAGCTTTCGATCGCCTTCATTCTACTTCTACTATGGCCGCTCAAGTCGCACTTTCAGCAGGAGTAAAACAACTAATTATGACTCATTTCAGTCCTCGTTATGCTCCCGGTAACGGTTTGGATCTCAATAACTTATTGCAAGAAGCAAAGGCAATTTTTCCTGCGACTAAATTAGCTTACGATCTTTTAACTTATGAAGTTCCCAGACGTAGAGAGACTTTAGCGATTAGTTAAATTGCCCTTAAATATTAGCTCGATTGTTTGAGATTTAAACGCAGAGATATTTTTTTTAGACTAGAAAAATTATCGACTGGACAGCGAGGTTGAGGTATTTCAGTATTGGGCCAATTATTGAGATCGCTGCAGGGACAAGAATCATTGTATTTTATACCATTACTAATTAAAGCTACTGGCATTTGGCAACGAGCGCAAGGCATAATATCCCAGTTAGAACTTAAAAGTTCTTGAATACTTTGTTGAGTTCCTTCTAAATAGCACTCGGCACTTTCGGGAGATAAAATCTTGTTCCAATATTGCTCGAATTCATTAGAATAGCGATCGCGATAAATTATGGATCGAGGTGGCGGTAATATTTCTTTACCGTTACGTAGCGACACATTTTTGCCTAACTGAAACCAGTGGGCAAGATATCGTTTAACTAGGTCTGCTGATGCCATAATCTTAAAGTATTCTACTACCTAATTGAGATGGAGTAGATTAATTATTATCCTTACCTCTTATCCTAGCTTGCCAAATAGGTACAAATTTATTAAATAAATCTAAGAATAATAAATATTATCGATCGCATCGGGACATTGTAATAGAAGAATAGTTTAAAAATGTGCAACTGGTGGATAAAATTCGTTTGGCTTTAGCGGTTGCAGTAGCGAAAACTACTATAACTCTAATAAGATCTTTAAAATTGGGGGCTGGGAGTTTTTTGCCAGGAAAAATTGCCCGTCGTCTCCATCCCAAAATATTACCTTTGTTATTTCAACAAGTAAAGTTAGGATCTATTTTAATTGTCGGTACTAACGGGAAAACTACTACTGCTTTACTTTTGCGAAGTATCCTCGAAAACGGGGGCGATCGGATCGTTCATAATGCTACTGGTGCTAACTTGATCGATGGTTTGATAGTTGCTTTAGTAGAGAATGCTAACTTGCTAGGACAATTAAAAGCAGATCGGGCAATTTTAGAAGTAGATGAGAACGTTTTACCTTTAGTATTGCAAGATTGTCAGCCTCAGTTTATTGTTGCTTTAAATTTATTTCGCGATCAACTCGATCGCTACGGAGAAGTAGATACAATATCTCAACGCTGGCAAAAAGCTATTACTCCTTTAGCAAAGGATACTAAAATTATTATCAACGCTGACGATCCGACTCTTTGTTATTTAGGACAAAAATTACCTCAAAAAGTTTTATATTTCGGCCTTAGCGAACCTCAATTGTACCTCGATGAAATTCCTCATGCGGTAGATTCTATTTATTGTCCTAATTGCGGTAGTTTGCTAGACTATCGAGGCGTTTATCTCTCTCATTTAGGAGATTACGATTGTCCTAATTGCTACTTTAGTAAAAGCAAAACAGAATTTGACAGTCAAGATTATCCGCAAATTTTACTCGGAGTTTATAACAAGTATAATACCCTTGCGGCTGGATTAGTAGCTCGAGAAATTGGCATTGCAAACCAAGAGATTTTCGAGACAATTAAAAATTTTAAAGCTGCTTTTGGCAGGGCAGAAGAGTTAATAATATCGGGGAAAAAAATCAGAATATTATTATCTAAAAATCCGGTGGGAACGAATGAAACTATCCGCACCGTAAATAAAATAAAAGAAACGAGCAATTCATTAGTAACATTATTGGTACTCAACGATCGAACTCCCGACGGAACTGATGTATCTTGGATTTGGGATGTAGATAGCGAACAATTAGTAAATTCGGGAGGGATATTAATTGTTAGTGGCGATCGAGTTTACGATCTGGCTTTGCGCTTAAAATACAGTTGCGATTTTCTCAGTAGCGATCGATTTGAGTTAATAATTAAAGAAGATCTCAACGAAGCAATTTCTACTGCTTTAGCAAAAACACCGCCAGAAGGAACATTACATATACTGCCAACTTATTCAGCAATGTTAGAAGTGCGAGAAATATTAATAGGAAGAAAAATATTATAATTATCGATTAATAATTAAAAAAATGGAACTAAAAATAGGCTGGCTCTACCCTAATTTAATGAGTACTTATGGCGATCGCGGTAACGTGATTTGCTTGCAAAGACGTTGTCAGTGGCGGGGAATAGAAGTAAAAATTATTAGGCTCGATCGTCAAGCAGAGCCTTCCGAGTTTAACCAAGTAGATCTGATTGTAGGTGGTGGCGCGCAAGATCGTCAACAAGAAATAGTCATGCGCGACTTGAAAGGTGCTAAAGCAGAAGCTTTCAAAAATAAAATCGAAAGCGGTACTCCGGGGGTTTTTACCTGCGGATCTCCCCAATTACTCGGTAAATATTACGAACCAGCATTAGGTCAGAAAATAGAGGGTTTAGGCTTGCTAGATTTGTACAGCAAACATCCCGGTATTGATGCAAATCGTTTTATAGGCAATGTGGTATTCGAGTTGACAGCCACCAAAATTGCACGAGAATTGTCTGCAAGCCTCAATTGCAAACCAATCGTAGTAGGATTTGAAAATCACGGCGGACGCACCTATTTGGGCAAAATAGAGCCATTAGGGAAAGTGATTAAAGGATACGGTAACAATGGAGAAGACGGAACTGAAGGAGCATTTTATTACAACGCGATCGCCACATACGCTCACGGCCCTTTATTGCCTAAAAATCCCTTTATTGCTGACTGGCTGATCGAAACAGCGTTGCAAGAAAAATATCAAGAAACAATTTCCTTAACAAAACTTGACGATTCCCTTGCAAGCTCTGCAAGAGATGCAATTTTGAGACGCTTAGAATTAGCAAGCTTGCGCAAGACCTCTTAAACTAAGATAAAGAACGCAGTTTGTTAACAGGCTAATTTTTATTATCTTGCAAGTTCATGCAAGATCTAAACGATCGCCAATTTAATAAACTCGATCGCCAATTTAAATTAATTGCCAGAAATTATGACAGGAAAAATCATTGATAGTAACGCTCCTGTTGCTCTAGCTCTAATCTTACCAATAGCTTTAGTCTTGGTTGTATTGTACACAGCCTGGCCTTTTCTATTATTGGTAATTGCTTTGATTATCGGTTGGAAAATTTGGGAAAATTATCAGTGGCGCAAATTATCCCAAAAAGTCAATCCATTTTTTAATAGACTGGTTAAAGAGCATCAAGGATGTTTGACTCTTACGGATCTTGCAACAGAACCAGATCTCGATCTCAATCCTAGAGTTGCTAAGCAATATTTAGAGAAAAAAGCAGAAGAATACGGCGCACAACGCCAACAAATTGAAAACAAAGGTACGGTATATTATTTTCTGACTGCCAGTGCTTTAGGTAGTATGTTTGAAGATAGCGAACCCGTTACCGAGCCGGAAATTGAAGAATTAACGCCACAAAAATCTCAAAATTCGATCCCCAATTTAGAAGCTTCTCAAAGTCAACCTTTGGTAAGTGAAATTGCACAACTAGTAGATTTAGAGCCAGATCCAAATACTGCTGGCACAGAAGAATTAGAAAAATCTGTTCGTCAGTCTGCGGACAATGTAGCAACATTGCAAAATTCAGATCTGCAACCACAAGAACCGATCGCCTCTGAATCTACTTCCGAATCATCCGATTTGCAATCGATTACCGAAGACTCGGATCTAATTAATCATCAGTCTCTGATTCAAGCCGAGTTAGCCAAACGTCTCGCTCTCAATTCTAGCACCGTTGGTAGACGCAAATCTGACCCTGATTTTCCTGAATGGAGTAAGAGTAAAGATCCTGAAAGCATCGCTTGGAAATACGTACCCGAAACAAAAGTTTTCGTTCCAGCAGATATGTAGCAAGAGTACAATAGACATATAAAGTTTATTTTTCTTTAGACTTGTCAAGTAACTTACTTGCTCCTGTCAATTGGTTAGAGATTATTTTAAGATTAGGTTGTGCCTGTTTTTTTGGTGCCCTAATTGGTTGGGATCGCCAAGCTAAGGACAAACCAGCAGGATTAAGAACTCATATGTTAGTAAGTTTGGGATCGGCTCTATTTACTTTAATACCGATCCAACTTACTGTAGCTCAAGCAGATCCCAATGCTTTCAGTAGGATCGTTCAAGGTATTATTACAGGTGTAGGCTTTTTGGGAGCAGGGGAAATTTTCAGAGAACCTCGATCGAAATCTCCTAGACAATATCGCATTCGCGGCCTTACTTCTGCTGCTGCAATTTGGATTTCAGCCAGTTTGGGAATAATAGCTGGTTCTGGGTTGTGGAAAATAGGTTTAATTGCTGTTTTAATGACTTGGTTGATTCTCGCAGGACTCAAAAAAATCGAACCTTAAGATTATTGTTTACCTATTATAGATCGCCCCTCAACCACATTACCAGAAAAAAGCGACACCCCACAGAAACGGAAGATTATCATCAGAGTTTAATTGAAACCATATTCATTGCTAAAATCTCAATTAAACAACTATATTGCTTTCGATCGCACAAAATCGATCCTAATTAAACCAAATATGATTATTTCGAGCCTCATTTCTATTTTCTTCTATTGTGGCTGGATTTACTTTATAATTTGCTTCTTGTTGGGTATATTCTAATTATTTACATATAAGCCGATCGATAACTTATTCTTTTGTTTATCTACCTATTGCGATCGCTAAATGTAGAGTAAACTGAATAGAACATTAAAAGCTACGGAGAGAGAGGGATTCGAACCCTCGATGGTTTGACCCATAACGGTTTTCGAGACCGCCGCATTCAACCGCTCTGCCACCTCTCCAAGTATTTTATTTACAACTTACTATAGTACTAAAAATTTACCAATAATCCCTGCTTATTTCAGATTATTTTATTTTTCCTGTCGCAAAGTTGTTTGAAAGCCATTATCTGGCCTCCATTGAATTGCACCATCCCGGCCCGTCCAATATAATTGAATTTGTTTTTGCTCGATTTGTTTTTGAGTTTTTTGTGTCACCCAAGAAGAAGCTGCGATCGCTATTTCAGGTTTGATCTTATCGAGCAAATTTTCTGATATACTTCTACTCGACCAGACTAAAACTTGCGGACTTGAAGTTAATTTTTGCATCTCGATAGTTCGATCGTTTTTGAGAATTAACCAATTGCGACCGCTAATTTTAAATTCTAGTAAAGCAGGTTGTTTGGATATTAATTTAATTGTTGAGTTTGCGATCGAAATATTTTCTTCTAGAGATAATTCTCTTGCAACTAAATTAATCTTATTGTCAAAAATTTTTGTCGGAGAATAATTAGTAAAAAAAGAATCGATCTTGACATTATTTTTTTCCAATTCTAACCAGCCATCATTCTTATCTAATTCTGAGCTTAAAGCAACAGCACAGTTGATGCGATCGATTCCTTGTTCCAACAAAAATGGTAAGATTACGTATCTAACAGTATCGCGATCGCCGCTATTAATTAAAATCACTTTTCCTTTATTTTCTACAACTATAATTTTTGCTTGCTTTGCTGCTAAAACCGTTATTTGAACTAGCTGCGATCGCTCGTATGAAATAGGAAGAACTATTAAAGTTAAAGCAAATAAAATAACTAAATGAGATCTTTGTTGCCAAAACTTACTCAACCAAACTAAACCGATTAAGCCGTAAATTAAAATTAATATTACTAAATCTATCTTACCTACTGTCAAAGAACTACCAGGCAAAGCATTGAAAAATTTAATTATTTCTATTAATAGTTGAGTCGGATAGTATAACAACCAAGCGATCGCCGAACCAGCAATAGGAATAAATAAACCTATTAAAGCACTTATCATTCCTGCCAAACTAATAAACCAAATCAAAGGATCGGCAACAATATTAATTGGAATGCTATAAAGAGCAACTGTATTAAAAACATAACTTGTTAAAGGTAAAGTCCATAAAGAAGCTGCAACAGGGATAGCAATTATACTAGTCAATGTAGGGGGTAACCAGTCTAATTTTTTTTGTAATGCTGGCATAGTAACAACTAATCCTAAAGTAGCCAAAAAACTGAGATTAAAACCTAAATCCCAAATCCACAAAGGATTAAATATTAATAATAAACTTCCAGCCAAAAGCAACGAGCCTAAAGGTCTTACTTTTCTTTCGCTTAAATTGCTAATTAAAACTGCAAACCCCATTAACGAAGCGCGCATTACCGAGGGTTGGATACCAGTCAAACCCACATAAACGCATAAAACAGTAATTCCAATAATCAATTGTGCTTTACTAGAAAACCGATTAGTTAAGATTAAAACTGTGCCTAAAAGTAGAGAGACATGAAATCCAGAAGCAGCCAAAATATGAGCCAGTCCAGCCTTAATAAATAAATCTCGAATATCGTAAGGTAAATCTACCGCTCGTCTGCCTAAAACTATCGAACTTATTAACTCTCCTGTAGGACTTCCTAGCCAGCGAACTTGAGATTGAATAATTCTTTGTCTTACCTTCCATAAACCCCAAGAAGGTTCTTCGTCATTGCCAATTAAGCTAAATTTTTTAACAGTTAATCCAGCAAAAGAACCGCGACTATTTAAATATGTTTTAAAATCAAACCCACCAGGATTAACTGCTTGTTTGGGTAAGTATAAAATACCTTCTAAACTTAATTCACTTCCAGGATAAATTTTTTTATCTTCCAATAAAGGTAAAGTTACGTACACTTTACCAGTAACATTTTTATTAAAATTGTCGATTTTATTGCTTTTAACTCGATCGAGTGAGATCGCTTGAAACCACAATCTTACTCGTCCACTTCTTGTTAATCTTGGCTCGTCTAAAACTTTTCCCTCAACTCGAACAAAAGCACTTTTGCTATTATTTTTTACCAATAATTGACTGATATCGGTATTACTGGGATAGGGAACTTTAAATTGAAAATAAACTACCGCTAAAATAGCTACAATTCCCGCACTAATCCATAATTTCCATCCAGGCCCTACTCGCCAAAACTTCGGTATAAATATAGCTGCGATCGAACTAAAAAATCCCAATCCTCCTAAAACAAAAGTCCACTCTTGCCAAGTAGGATTGGGGTTAGGAAATCCAAAAATATAAGTGGACAATAATCCAATGACATAAGCCAAACAGATAATTATCCAATTGTTGCGATTCATTCGATTAAATAGCAAGTCCTAGGTTTAAACCCAGTATGGCATGGACAAATAGAAGAATCACAGCCGCACTTCCTAAATAAGCATGAAAGCTTCGCAAAGTTGGGCTTTTTTCCCCACCGAAACCAGTAAAAGCGATCGCCGCATTAATTCCCAATAAAACTAATACGATCGCACCAGTTAAAAAATGAGGGCTTGTGAGAATTTGCTCCCCTTGCATTACTAAAGATAATAAGCCTCCAGTAGAACCTAAAACGATAAATAAATACATCAAAGGAGCAAGTTGACGATGAGCGGTGCGATTTTTTATGGCTACTTCACCATCAGTAGCTAGTCTACTTTGCCATCCAGCATAAGCAACAAAGCTACCGAGAACGAATACCACTATTCCCATCATTAATGGATGACCCCAGTGTATTATCGGTTCGGGCACTCCTAATTTATTAAACCAACCTGCGATCGGTTCTAACAATCCTCTTAGACTTTCTCCCATTTGCCTGATTATGCTCTACTTTTCCTAATTGATTGTAAGCTGGGTCGAGTTCAGAGGGAATCCCAAATTTTCTCTTTGTTGTAAATATAATTGAGCTACTTGACGCGCTAAGTTCCTAATTTTACTTATATAACGAGTTCTTTCGGCTACAGCAATAACTCCCCTAGCATCCAACAAGTTAAAAGTGTGAGAACATTTGAGAACGTAATCTAAACTCGGCACCACCAAGTCTCGATCGATCAATTGTCTGGCTTCTTCTTCGTAAAGATTGAATAAATTGAATAATAAATCGGGGTTAGAGGCTTCAAAGTTATAAGTACACTGTTCTATTTCACTTTGAAGAAAAATTTCCCCATAACTAATTTTATCGTTCCACCTAATATCGTCGATCGCATCTACATTTTGTAGATACATTACTAATCTCTCCAAACCGTAAGTAATTTCGATCGATACCGGACGACAATCAATTCCACCGCATTGCTGGAAGTAAGTAAATTGAGTCACTTCCATCCCATCAAGCCAAACTTCCCAACCAGCACCCCAAGCTCCGACAGCAGCATCTTCCCAATTATCTTCTACAAAACGAATGTCGTGTTCTTCTGGATTAATTCCTAAAGCTTTAAGAGAGTCAAGATATATTTCTTGGATGTTATCTGGGGAAGGTTTGATTAAAACTTGGTACTGATAGTAATGTTGAAAGCGATTTGGATTTTCCCCATATCTTCCGTCTGTAGGTCTGCGACAAGGTTCTACATATGCAGCAGCCCAATGTTCCGGGCCTAGGGCACGTAAAAAAGTGTGAGGATTTTTTGTTCCCGCTCCCTTTTCCGTATCGTAAGACTGAAGAATCGGACAACCGCGGTCGCTCCAAAATTGATTCAAACAAGCTATTACACCTTGAAAACTTTTTCCCACTAATCCTCTTTCCTTACGAATGATAAATTAATTATTGCTCAAAAAGCTCTCCTGGAGAGGAATCTAAAAATCAGAAAAAAAAGTTTGGCAAAAAAGGTTGACAGGGCAAAAGAAAGGGGCTACATTAGTAA
>CAYWIH010000035.1:0-1514 GCA_964458305.1 uncultured bacterium
TTTGATAAGCAGGAATATTCCCTTGTTTTTGATAAATATTTGCTGCTTTAATCCAATCCGTTAAGGCAGCTTGTTTGTTAGCAATTTTAAACAAAGTAATGCCTCGATTGTAATAAGCATCAGCTAAATTAGCATCGATACCAATCGCTTTATTATAATCTGCGATCGCCCCTTGAATATCTTCAAAATCGTCGCGAACGTTTCCCCGACCCACATAAGCTAAGGCATAATTAGGATTGAGTTCGATCGTTTTGCTATAGTCAGCGAAGGCTTTTTTCTTTTGTCCCAAGCTGTAATGTGCTAAACCTCGATTGTAATAAGCATCGATATATCGATCGTTGAGACTAATAGCTCGATCGTAATCTGAGATCGCAGTTGCGAATTGTTTTAATCTGTAGCGAGTCACTCCGCGATTGTAATAAGCATAAAAATTGTTAGCATCAAGTTCGATAGCCTTATTGTAATCAGCGATCGCCCCTTGAGGATTGCCTAAATCATCGCGAACGTTTCCCCGACCCACATAAGCATTAGCTAAATTAGGATCGAGCAGGATAGCTTTATTGTAATCGGCGATCGCCCCTTGAGGGTCGCCGAGATTGTAGCGAATGTTAGCGCGATTGTAATAAGCTTTAGTATATTGAGGATTTAATTCGATCGCTTTATTGTAATCGGCGACCGCTCCTTGATAATTACTTAACTGTACCAGAGCTAAACCCCTATTATAATAGGCATCGGCTAATTTAGGATTGAGGTTAATTGCCGAAGTATATTCTTTAACTGCTTGTTGATAATTGCCGCGATCGTAGGCTTGATTTCCTTGATTATAATAGTATGCTGGATTGTTATTTTGAGCTATTTCTTGGCGATCGACATTATTAACATTTTCAATTGACTTTGCTTTGAGTGCTGTTGGCATCGTTAGAGCTAAGATAAAAGCAAACCCAGTTAAATTCCACCTCACAAGAAATTTTTTTTTACTATTCATTATTTCGTACTGTGTAGATTGATAAAATCCGATTGGTATTGGTAGCCATTGTTGATATAATTCCCTGTTTTGAGCCATTTTTAACAGAAATACCAACAAAAAGAAAAAAAATATTAATTTCTCTTTACTACTATGATATATTTAGATGTCAATGTTATCCTCGATCGCAAATAAATAAAATTCGCAACCAAACTTTAATTCAATGATTGTTACGACTACAGATTCGATCCAAGGTGCTGTAATTGAAGCATATTTAGGTATTGTTACGGCTGAAGTGGTTTATGGTAGTAATGCTTTAAGAGACTTTTTCGCCGGAATTAGAGATTTTTTAGGTGGAAGAACTGGAAGTTACGAGAAAGTTTTCGAGCAAGGACAACTCGATGCAATTAGAGAATTAGAAGAAAGAGCCAGTAGATTGGGTGCTGATGCGATCGTCGGTATTGAAGTCGATACGGGAACGATTAATGTCGACCAACAAGGAGTATTATTATTAATTACTGCTACAGGAACGGCAGTAAAATTACAATAA
>CAYWIH010000035.1:1614-36946 GCA_964458305.1 uncultured bacterium
CTAATCTAATTCCCTTCGTCCTTCTATTGCTCTTGCTAAAGTTATTTCGTCTGCATATTCTAAATCTCCTCCCATCGGCAGACCAAAAGCGATTTGAGTTACTTTAGTAAAAGGTTTTAAAAGTTGACCCAGATAAAGGGTTGTAGTCTCACCTTCAACGCTGGGACTAATAGCTAAAATTACTTCTTTAATTTTTTCTTTACTGACACGTTGGATTAAAGGTTGGATGTATAGTTGCTCGGGCCCGATACCGTCCATCGGCGAAATAACTCCACCTAAAACGTGATATTTTCCTTTATATTCTCGGGTTTTTTCGATCGCAATTACATCGCGAGAATCACCAACAACGCAAACAGTATGACGATCGCGGTTGGGGTTAGCGCATATTTCGCAAACTGGTTGAGAAGATAAATGAAAGCAAACTTTACACAAACCTACTTGCTTTTTTGCTTCGATTAACGCTCTTGCTAAGGCTTCTATTTCCCCATCCGATCGCCCTAAAATATGCAAAGCTAGCCGTTGAGCTGTTTTCGGCCCTACTCCTGGTAAGCGTTGCAATTGTTCGATCAAACGAGCTAAAGGAGGTGTATAAATGGGTTTTTTACCTCTGAGTATTAATAAATTGCTCGCTCCATTTTACAGCAAAAAAGCCCGAAAAAATAGCCGTGACTGGCAACGAAAATTATCAGCCTTATTTTTTTATAAAAAATTAATATCTCCTCGGGTGGTTTTTGTATCTGCTTTTGTTGCGCGTTCGGTGAAAATCAGTATAATTACCTTAAAATTAGTTTAATAAAAATAAACAAATATTAATATAAAAACAACTTTTTTTAGCAATAATGAGCTTTTTTAACCCTACAAAACCAATACTGTGCCGCAAAAAAAATGTAAACTTACTAGACTATCAAGATATTGAAGGATTACTAAAAGTTCGCCTGCAAATCGGCAACAAGATTTTATTTTCTAACTTTTATACTTGCATAGACCGAGCCTGCATTGTTTGGGGCCTAATTTGTGGCACAATTTTTTTAACAGCTCAATTTTCACCGATAAGCTGGATTACTCAAGCAATTATCTGGTCGATTCTGACCTTAGTAGGGAGCGTATTGACGATCGCGATTACCCTATTTTGGGTGAAAGTAGAGCGATTGCGCTGGGTATTGTATTCTTGGATAGTTTTAATGGTAGCAGGGGCGATCGTCACCGATTTAGGCATATTTTTGGGCTGGGGACACATATTAATGAACTTGTGTCATCTTTGGTTGGCACTCTGCGCGATCGGATATTTATGTACTGGATTGGGATTGCGATCGCGAGCTTTTATTCTTTCTAGTTTAGTTCATGTCGTCGGAATTTTCTTATTGCCTTATTGCGGTGAATGGCAATTTTTAGCAACCGGATTGTTAATGGCAGCTAATTTATTGGTTTTTGCCGAAGTACAATGGGACATGAGATCGCCGATCGAATACGCTCTACTTACAACAGAACAAAAAGAATTCAATAGAAAAAAGCACGAACTGCGTCGAATTTCTTAAACTAATCCTAAATCGATATAAATACCAAACACTGCGATCGAATTTAACTTCCAATCATTCTTTGGCTAATTTAATTGGTTTTATTTGAATTCAATTCAAACTGCTATAGAGCTAAAAAGAATAATAATTATACTTTCGAAATATTATCACCTAGATAAGCTCGAAAATATTTAAGATCCTCTGGTAGATAACATTATCTAAATTAAAATATTAAGATCGCATTTCCTCGAAAAACTAAAAAAAATTTAGCAAACAAATTCGAGATCGTCCAAAAAAATATATTGCAATCTGTTTAATAATTTGAATTATTATTTAGCTTCGGGATCTAAGCGGGATGAAATAAGTTAAGTTTAATTTTTATTGCTTCAAAACAAGATATCTTTTGATACAATTATTAAGCTCTGTATGGGAGAGATTGTGAGCTAGTTTTTAGTAAAGCCAGCTAAAGATCGAAATCTCAAAAAATCGCTCGCTTTTTTTTCAGGGTGAATTTTGTCGAGGGACAAGATAAAATTGCAGAACGATTGAGACTTAGATGAGGGTAGATCGATTGTCTAATAGAAACCAAAAAGCATTAATATCGTTAACGATCGTTATTTTAAGCTTGGGAATATTTTTTCGATTTGGCAATATCGATCGCAAAATCCATTCCCCAGAAGAAACCATTACTTACTTACGAATTTCTGGTTATAACGAATCGGAATTTCTTCAAGATATTTTGAATCAAAAAATAATCTATCCCAAAGATCTCTTTAAATATCAAGAAATAAATCACGAAAAAGACTGGAGCGATACCATTAAAGAAGTAGCCGATCATCCCAGTAAAGCACCGCTATATTATCTATTAGCGAGAATGTGGATGCAAATTTTTGGCTCTTCATTAACAGCTTTAAGAGTATTTTCGGCAATAATAGCCATAGTAGCATTTCCCGCGGTATATTTGCTTTGTCGAGAATTATTTGCTTTACCCTTAACGAGATGGACGGCATTAGCTACTATTTCAATTTCTCCTTTCCACGTTCTTTTCGCAGGAGAAGGACAACCATTAACCTTAGCAACTACAGTAATTTTACTATCTTCTGCCGCCCTATTGCGGGCAATGCGAGTTAATAGCGTCTCGAGTTGGTTAGTTTACAGTGCCAGCGTAGCAGTAGGATTTTATACTCACTGGTTTTTTAGTTGTGTCGCGATCGCCCATTTAATATATGTTATTTTTGCTGAAAAATTAAGATTAAATCGCATAGTTATTTCTTTTTTAATTGCCTTTCTAATTGCTTTAATTACCGTAATCCCTTTGATAGCAAATTTAACTTTAACTACCCCTTTATTGTATCGAGATATATCGCAAATGTGGGGGGAAGTTCCTAAGCTAGAAATTATTGAATCCTGGATTTTAGACCTAACTCGTCCCTTTTTCGATCTAGATCGAGGTTGGTGCGTAACCGGAGAAAATCTCCAATGCGAAACATTATTAAATTACGAACAATATTTACTTTATATCTTAGCAGTACCCCTGCTGGGTTTAGTAATTTATTCAATTTATTTTTTATTTATTAACGCACCGAGGCGAGTAGGTTTATTTATTCTTGTTTTTATCGGAGGAATATTAATAGATTTAGTTTTACCAGATATCAGCGATCGACTCGGCCCCGAAGCCACTACAGTTCACAGATATGTTTTACCCTATTTAATTGGAGTAGAATTAGCCGTTGCTTATTGTTTGTCCAACAAACTGGTACAGAGTTACGGTAAAATTTGGCAGCATCGATTTTGGCAATTTATTCTAGTAAGCGTAATTAGTTTGGGAGTTTTATCTTCTGCCCTCAGTTTTCAAGCTTATAGCTGGTGGAACAAAGCAAGCAACTATTCTTTGCGACCGATCGCTCAATTAATAAATAAAAGTTCTCAGCCGCTTCTGTTTTATTATCTGCCCGAGCAAGTTTTAGAAGATCCAGAACAAGCTTTAATCGAATTAATACCAATTTCTAATTTATTAGAGCCAGAAGTAGCTATTAACGTATTATCGCAACAAAAACAACTTAGCAATATTCCCTCGGAATTTGAGACGATATTTTTATATCAACCCGACTTAGAATTGAGACAATGGTTAGGCCAACAAGAAAAAATCGCGATCGAGCCAGTCTATTCCACAGTTGAAGGAGAAATATTACTTTGGCAAGTCGTTGCAAAATAAATAACGATCGCTAAGATAAAAATATTGTATTTACCGAAATAATTCAGTTAAGATTATCTGGCAACTCGATCGCCTCGGATAACTTAACCGATCGATTGTTAGTAGATTTAAATATGTTTAATTGGTTTCGTCGGCAATACGACAAAAAAGATCCACCATCAGAAGAACGGGCAGAAACTGCCGAAAAAGAAGTAAATTATGAAGACTGGGCCAAAACAGCTCGTCAAAACATCGACGAGCGAGAAGAAACAACAGCCGAGGGAGCAGAATCAGAAATAGATGAAAACTTCATGTGGTCGGCAAAAGTATTGGCCGATCGGGGCAAAAAACCCGAAGAAGTATCCTCTGAAGAAATCGACTGGCTGAGCAAACTGCGTCGGGGCTTAGGAAAAACTCGCCGTAATTTGATCGACGGGCTAAAAGCAACAGTAGGACAAGGGCCGCTCAATTCCGAGACAGTAATGGAAATAGAAGCATTACTGTTACAGGCAGATGTCGGCATCGAAGCCACAGAATATATTATTAGCAATTTACAAACAAGATTGCGAGAAGAAGCAATAGCACCAAAAGAAGCGATCGCAACATTAAAAAGTATTTTGCTGGAGATCCTCGAGGCCCCCCTGAAAAAAATCCCCACCTCCGGTTTTGCGCCAGAAAAAGACAGTCTCAATATTTGGTTGTTGACGGGGGTAAACGGTGCTGGAAAAACCACCACAATTGGCAAACTAGCCCATTTAGCTAAAAAATCAGGTTATAGCTGTTCGATCGCCGCGGCCGATACCTTTCGGGCTGCCGCAGTAGAACAAGTCAAAACTTGGGCAGCAAGATCTGATACTGAAGTAATTGCTAATCCCAGTAAAAATGCCGATCCAGCAGCAGTCGTTTACGATGCGATCGAAGCAGCCCGCGCCCGCAAAATAGAGTTAGTCTTAGTAGATACGGCCGGACGGTTACAAAATAAAAAAAATTTAATGAACGAATTAGATAAAATTCGTCGGATCGTTGATAAAAAAGCTCCCCAAGCTAAAGTAGAATCTTTGCTGGTATTAGATGCTACCCTAGGTCAAAATGGCTTAGCTCAAGCCAAAGTGTTTAAAGATGCCGCAAAATTAAGCGGGATAGTCTTAACTAAACTAGATGGTACTGCAAAAGGAGGTGTAGCTTTAGCAATAGCTCAACAACTCGATTTACCAATTCGGTTTATTGGAGCTGGAGAAGGAATTGAAGATTTACGTCCCTTTTCTAGTTACGAATTTGTTGAAGCTCTAATCGAAGGATAGCTGTTATCATTGATAGTTATCTGGTTGAGATTCAAAAGCATTCCCTTGCTAAAAAACTGGTTCGATCGAGATTATTGCCCGAGTTAGAAGTTTGTCACTTTTTTTTAACTTCTTATCTATAATTTTATAGAAGTCATCTCTTCAAACGAGTTATTTTGGTCGTTCGAGCCAAACTATACCAGAACATAAATTAAGAGGATATTGAAGAACGATTGGCACGATCGCAAACTTTATAAAGACGATTTCGAGAAGTAGTTAAAAATTTTAAAATCTAATCGATCGGGTAAGAAAAAACTATATAACCAGTAAATTTCGATCGGGGCTTAATTGACCGCCATCTAACAACCATATAAAATTATTAGTCCTTATTATTGATACGAACAGTGTCTAATCCAATGACCGCTGTGCCTAGATCTAGCCAGCCATCTCCCAAGGTGAATGGAAATCCAAAAGATACGACAAACAACGAAACAACACCAGTCTTGGCCTTAAAAGAACTGGTGGAAAGTCTCCATAGAGAACAAAACAAAATTCAAAATTTGTTAAGTTCCCTCGGTTTTGCCCTGCGAAGCTTCAACAATTTAAATCAGTTCTTAGAATTGACCCCCTTAATTGCCGCTAGGGTAACAGACGCAGAAGGAGGGGCTTTAGTTCTCTGGAAACAAGATGGAATGGTTCGCTTAGAACAACTACATTGTCACGACTCTCAAGTTTGTCAAAACATTCGCCCGATACTAGAAGAAATAACCCGTAAAGTTGCTAACTTAAAATTTAACTCGAATTTAGAAGCGAACGGCAACGAAGATTTATCTTCATCCCTCGACGAACAAATAAAAAGTTCCCTGGGTACAGTTCAAATGTTCGGCACGCCCATATTAGTCAAAAATGTCGAACGAGGCCGGCTTTATGCTTTTAGTAGCAATAAAGATTATCTATGGACGCAAACCAGAAGGAAATTATTACAATTAGTTGCCGATCAAACCGCAGTAGCGATCGCTAATAACGAATTAACCGTCGAACTGCGATCGAAAGAAAGAACCGATCGCGAACTAGAAATAGCTTCGGAGATACAATTACAGTTGCTACCGCGCAAATGCCCCGAAATAGAAGGTGTGGAAATGGCCGCGCGCTGTAAAACAGCTAATAAAGTAGGTGGGGATTATTACGATTTTATTCGTACCGACTACGATCGCACTGAAAATAATAAAATAGCAGAAAATAATACTTCCGTACCCTGGAGTATTGCGATCGGTGATGTCATGGGTAAAGGCGTTCCTGCTGGTTTAATTATGACCATGACTCGAGGTATGCTGCGCGCGGAAGTTCTCAACCGCAATTCTCCAGGCCGAATTTTAGAACACTTAAATCGGGTCATGTATTCGGATCTAGAAAATTCAGGTCGCTTCGTGACTTTGTTTTATTCGGAATACAACCCCAGCACCAGAATACTATCCTACTCTAACGCCGTTCACAATCCGCCTTTATTATGGCAAGCTAAAACTAAAACCATTCAACAATTAGATGCTTGGGGAATGCTGATCGGTCTCGATCGCGATTCGAAATATGAAGATGCTAAAATCCAACTAGCTCCTGGAGATACTCTAGTTTACTATACCGATGGTTTTACCGATGCTGTCGATCGCGACGGTCAACGTTTCGGCGAAGAGCGACTCTTTGCTGCTGTAAAATGGGCAGTGGAAAACTGTAGCAGCGCGGCAATGATTCTTGATTATTTGTTTAATCTTTTAGAAGAGTTCTCAGGTAACAACAACAGCAACGGAGATGACATGACTTTAGTGGTTATGAAGGTAAAAGCCAATTAGCTGCGCTCGCCCTATAAGCATAAAAAAATCTCTGAAACTATGGCAAAATAGGTAAAATACAACTCAGCTGCTGTTGCAATAACAGCGTATTATTATTACGTACTATCTTGATAATCTTTCCGATCGTGCTATATTCTATTCCTACTGCAAAAATATCTCTCTTGTTAACGGATAAACTGTTACCATTAACTACATTTTTAGCCGAGCAAAACGTTAACGATATCGCTCAAATCGACGTAATTGCAGAAATGCAAGCAGCTTTCAACTATTTTATTCAATCGGGCCAAGTTTGGGCTTTGGCTATAGGATTGGTTCTCGGCTATTTGTTTAGAAGTTTCACCGCTTATTAATTTAGTTTATAGAAAATTAACTGTGACAGAGAAAAAAACTTGGAGCGATCGCTTTGAAGCTAGTTTAAATCCAGCGATCGCCCGTTTTAATGCGAGTATCGGCTTCGATATCGAATTGATCGAACACGACTTGACAGGTTCGATCGCCCATGCTAAAGGTTTAGCAAAAGCGGGCATCATTTCCGCAACAGAAGCAGAAAAGCTAGTTTCTGGTTTAGAACAAATTCGCAGCGAATACAGAGAAGGGAAATTTAATCCGGGTATAGAAGACGAAGACGTTCATTTTGCCGTCGAAAAACGCCTCACAGCTATAGTCGGAGATGCGGGCAAAAAACTTCACACCGCGCGATCGCGCAACGATCAAGTCGGTACTGACATTCGTCTCTATCTACGCGATCGGATCGCCGAAATTTCCACTCAATTAAAAGAATTTCAGCAGGTACTTTTAGATCTGGCAACGGATAATATCGAAACCCTGATTCCGGGTTATACCCACCTACAACGCGCCCAACCCCTCAGCCTAGCCCACCACCTCTTAGCCTACTTTGACATGGCTCAAAGGGACAGAGAACGCTTAGCAGACGTATATAAAAGAACTAATATATCCCCCTTGGGATGCGGTGCTTTAGCCGGAACTACTTTCCCCATCGATCGCCACTATACAGCTTCTTTATTGCAATTTGAAGGGATATATGGTAATAGCTTGGATGGAGTCAGCGATCGGGATTTTGCGATCGAATTTCTCTCGGCTGCTAGTTTAATTTTGGTTCATTTGAGCAGGTTGAGCGAAGAAATTATCATTTGGGCTTCTCAAGAGTTTAGTTTTGTTACTTTGACCGATCGCTGCGCCACTGGTTCGAGTATAATGCCCCAAAAGAAAAACCCCGACGTACCCGAATTAATTCGCGGTAAAACCGGACGCGTTTTCGGTCATTTACAGGGGATGTTAGTTTTAATGAAAGGCTTACCCCTGGCTTATAATAAAGATCTTCAAGAAGATAAAGAAGCAATTTTTGATAGCGTCAGAACTGTCAAGGCTTGTTTGGAAGCAATGACTATCTTATTATCGGAAGGGATCGAATTTCGCAAAGCAAGATTGGATCTCGCAGTGGCCGAAGATTTTTCTAATGCTACCGATGTGGCCGATTATTTGGCAGCAAAAGGCGTTCCTTTTCGCGAAGCTTATAATTTAGTCGGTAAAGTAGTTAAAACTTCTCTAGCTGCCGGAAAATTACTTAAGGATTTAAGTTTAGCAGAATGGCAAGCACTGCATCCAGCAATAGAAGAAGATATTTATACCGCGATCGCCCCTAAAAATGTCGTCTCTGCTAGAAATAGTTACGGTGGTACTGGTTTCGATCGGGTAAACGAAGCGATCGAGCGAGCAAAAGTTTTACTAAACGAGACTTGACAAATTTACCTTTTTATGTATTATTAGAGATTTTTTCAAAGTTTTCAAGAAATTGTGCGATCGCCTGAGTCATTTCTGCTTTTCTAGGATCGGAATCAAGCCCAAAAGTCAACGGAAAGCGATCGCCAGATTTTAATAAAAGCGTAATTCTACTAGTTTCTAAAGATTCAGATTTTTCTAAAGATACTTTAGCAATATCTTTCAAATTCAGCTTTGTAGTAGATGTATTTATGCACAAAAAGATTGTGTTTTGAGTAATTAAATTTCCAGAGTTTAGATCGAAAATAATGTAACGAATAGGCGCAAAAAAAACAATTAACAAAGTTATTAGTGCAAAGAAAAATCCTAAGACAAAGAAAAAAGAAGCCCCAGGGCGATCGTCTTGTTCTATTATTAAACTGTTATTTTGGGGTTTAGCGATAAAAGAATTTATGCGATCGATTATTTTCTCAAAACTTTCCCGTTTTAAATCTCCCTGCCAGTATAAAGGAATTTTTCGATCGAGATCGCAAAGCAGATAAATTTGATAAATAATATCTCCATCGTTATCTTTTTTTTTCTTCTAAAATAGCTTGTTTTAGTTGAGATATTGAAATATTTTTATTTTTACCTAACCAATATTGTTCAATAATTTTACATTTTACTATATTGGTTGTATTTTTAGTATTTTCGATGGATATCGATTCAAAATTGCGATCGCAAGTTAATCTAGTTAATCAAGGAACGGTTAAAGGCAAAATTAAAAGTAATAATGCCACAAATTCAGGAAATAATGCTAAAACCCAAATAGTTTTTGGATTTATTTTGTATCTTAATTTATTGTCTTCTTTGCGATTTATTTGACTTCCAGGATACAAAAAAACAAACAATATTGTTCCTATCCAGATACAAACAAATAATTTAAAATAAGCACTCTCATAAACGTATTGTATGGATTCAATCATAAATAAATGACCTCTCTAAATTAGCCGATCGCATTTTTAAAATAATTATCCGATCTAAATTTAAAAAGCAATCGTACTTTCAAACTTCTTTCAAATATTTTCTACCTTCCTGCTTTGCTTTTGAAAAACCGTTCCTAAAACAATAATCAAACTAGAAATAAAGACGATCGGTACTACTGGTAAAAAACCGAAAGTAAGACTAGCAGGAAGCAAATTAAATTGAAATCCTAATAAGATAGTTTCTCCGACAAAAATTGAAACAATACAACTTAAAGCTGAAATATTTTTACCGTATAAAGCAGCAATTACAGTAGGAAAAAGAACCGCCAAACCAGTAAAAGATTGAGTGGCTATAGCTGCGATCGTATCGGGAGGATTAAAAGCGATAATTAAACCAATAATTGCCAACAAAATGATTAAAATTCTGCCGACAAAAGTCTGTTCTTTTAAAGATGCTTGCGGACGAATATAAGCTATATAAACATCCCTCGTCAGCATCGAACTAATAGCCAGAAGTTGAGAATCCAAAGTAGACATAAATGCAGCTAAAGCACCTACCATAACTAAAGATCCGATCCAAATTGGCGTATATTCAGTTAACATCATCGGTAGAATTCTATCGGTTTCTCTGCCTACTAAATCGGAAAAATTAATATGTCCCCACATCCCAATTAAAACGGGACAAATAAACATTATTGCCGTTACTAAAGGATATAAAATTGCAGATACTTTTAAAGAATTGGCAGTTTTAGGAATATAAAAGCGCATAAACATTTGCGGAAACATCGGCACGCTTAGACCCCATAAAAGCATATAACTAAACCATTTAGATTTAGTAAAAAAATTCCCCGCACCCTGTCTAGATAAAAGTTCTGGATTTAATTCGTAAATACTTTGATTTGCTGCTGTAAAACCACCTAAATTTTTAGCAATAATTAAAATAGCAACGATCGTAAATACTAACATCAAAACACCTTGCAAAACATCGGTTAAAGCAACGCTTCGCATCCCACCCATAAATACATATAAAACAATAACTAACGTTAAAAAACTCGCACCAACAAAATAAGGTATTTGTCCGTTAGTTAAATTTTCTAATAAATATCCCGCACCAATAGGCTGTAAAGTTAAATATGGCAAAGTAAAAATTACCATTACTGCCATAAAAAGGATTTTCAGGGTTTTATTATTAAAGCGATCGTCGATTAATTCTGATGGGGTAATTAATCCTTTTTCTTTTCCTAAAAGCCATACTTTATGACCGACAACATAAAATGATATTGCTACTAATGCAGTGCCAAAAGATATCATCGCATAATAACTAATACCAATGCGATATCCAGCCCCAGAAAAGCCTAAGAAAGTAAAAGAACTAAAATTAGTCGCCATTAAAGTGAAAAAAAGCACGATCGGACTAATATTTCTGGCTGCCAAAAAATAATCGTCTGGAGTATTTTTTTGTTTTCTATAACTTATTAAACCTACCCCAAGAGTTATTAATAAATATCCCGCGATCGCCAAATAAGGAATGATATTTTCTAAGTTCATTTTTATTTTTTAGATGAAGTTTGCCAAAATTTTAAACTAAAGACTAACAAAACTAAAGATAGTAAAAGTTGCAAGCCAATAAAATAAAAAATCCAGTCGGGAAGATGGAAAATAGCAAAAGAAGTTTCTTTATCCCACCTCCAAAAATCTAAAGACAGTAAAAAAATTATCGTAAAAGCAAAAAACCACAAGAAAGTAGAGTCTAAAAGCTTCATTAGTTTATTAAAGATCGAATTAGATTGAATATAAGCTTAATGTTACCTAATTCGATCGCAGGTCAATCTTTATTAAATATAAATTTGCAAAAACGAGGTGTAAATAATGATAAAAATTATTCTTTCTTTGCTCCCACCTTACGCCAGTATGCTGCTTGTAATTGGAGAACTTTTTAGTAACAATATAGATTTATCTAAAAGATACTAAAAAATGGCTCGATAGTTTTGAATTCACCGATCGGCAAATCGAACAATTATAAACAATTGAAGCTAATTATCGCGAACAAATAGCTAATTTTATTAGCCAGGTTGGAGAAAAAGAAAAAGAATTATTCGCTCTAATTTTAATTAATACTCCAGTCACAACAATTATTGAAAAAGAAAGAGAACTAGAAACATTAAAGCTCGTAGCTGCAAAAGTATATTTCGATAAGTTTCTAGAAATGCGCGAAATTCTCACATTAAACCAACTAATAAGCAAAAAAATAAACAATAAAATAGAGCTGGCAATTACAAGTAGATTTTAATGCCAGTTATCAAAAATAGCAATTTTATTTAATATTAAAAGAAGTCCCTAAAAATCATGCGATTTCTGACTTTTGCCTCTTGCCTGTCTTGGTGAGCGTTCCCTTGCGTCTTGCGCGCGCTATGCGCCATTCGCCACCGCTCTCGCTCAGCGAACGGGGTCTCACCGCTCTTGCCTCTTGACTTTCACCTTCTTTCAAAACAAATTCAAAAAAGACCTTTGGGACTGAAGAAAAACTTTAGCACAATTTCGCCCCGGCATACCCGAAATAGATCCCCCAGGATGAGTCCCAGCACCAGTTAAATATAAAGCTTTAATAGGCGTTTTATAATTAGCAATTTCCGGTAAAGGACGCAAAAAGATCATTTGATCTAAAGTCATATCCAAATGATAATAATTACCCTTATAAGCCCCCAACCTCTCTCCTAATTCTGCCGGACTTTCCACCCGACGCGCAATAATAGTATCCTCGATCTTTGGCGCGTATTGTGCTAATTTACTTATTACCCGATCGGCTACCTTATTTTTAAGTTCGTCAGTCCAACCAGTGCCGTTCAAACCCGTACCCTCCGCACCAGCAATCTGATAAGGAGCAAAAAACTCGATCCAAAGAGTATGTTGACCCTCTGGGGCCATCGAAGGATCTAATACCGTCGGAAAATCTAAATACATCGAAGGATCTTCATCCGGTATTTCACCTAAATTAGCCAAAGTATGCGCCCTTTCTACCTGTTTAACAGAATCAGCAATTAAAACAGTCCCGATTAAATGCTCTCTATTACCCCCTCCCACTTCAAACTTAGGTAATTCCGATAAAGCACAATCAATTTTAAGAATTGTTTCGTTATTATTGACAATACGCCGTTTTACCCTTTCCCCCAATTTTGGATCGGCAGCATTGACAGCAGCAGGATCGACCAATTCTCCGAACAGACGTTGAACGTCGATATTAGAAATAATACCCTTACTGGCGCGATATTCTTCCCCTCGGGCGACCCTTACCCCGACAGCGCGATTGCGATCGTCGACAATCACCTCTTTAACCGAGCGATCGCAGAGAATGTCACCACCCTTACTTTTAACCAGCTTTACCAAAGCATCAGTCAAAGCACCCGTACCGCCTCGAGGTCTAGCAATACCCTCACCGTGACGCATCGCTAACATCATTAAACCAGAAGTAGTGCCTTTTTGGGATGGTGGCGCGCCTATTTCTGCTGCTAATCTAGCTAAAGGGGCTTTGACAATTTCCGTATCGAACCACTCGTCTAATAACTCCTCTGGAGAGCTTATCATGGTACGAATGAAGTCTAGAGCCTTTTTTACAGATCCGACGCTGCTGAGGGCATCCTTGAGGCTGCTGGAGTTAAAATTACGGGCTATACTAAATACTGCTTGAGGAGGAGCGTTAAACATCGGGCTGACAGCATTCATTAACCTTTGCCAATAATTAATAAATTCGGCGTATTTTTCAGCATCTCGACTGCTGTAGCGAGCGATTTCTTGGCAAGTTTTTTCCAAAGAGCGATAAGCTAGAAAATATCTACCGTCGGGATGAGGACAAAAAACACTCGGATCGCAGTAAAGATATTTTAGGCCGTATTTTGCTAATTCTAATTCTTCAATTACCGGCCCTAAGAAAATAAATTCGTGATCGATGGCGCAGAGGTTAAACTTAAATCCGGGGGCTAATTTGGGTATTACTTCTTCGGTTGTAGCCGCACCTCCAGGTACGGATCGCTTTTCTAATAATAAAACCTTCAAGCCAGCTTTTAAGAGATAAGCAGCGCAAACTAAGCCATTGTGGCCCGCACCGATAATAATAGCGTCATAAGCTTGCATTATTTTTTCTTTGAGATTCCTAATATAATAAGCTAGAAAAATATTTTAACCGCGATACTGCTGCGAACGAGTTTACGATTACAGTAGAAAATTTAGAGTTATGAATGATTTTGTTAAAATTTTTCAACCAAGTGGGATTTTAGACGGAACTAAAGCTAATGAATTTCATCAGGAAATTAAAACCTGTTTAGACAAAGAAACCAAAATTATTTTAATTGATTTTCAAGATGTTACCTTTATGGATAGTTCAGGTCTGGGTTCTCTAGTTTTATTATTAAAAACCGTTCGTGCTGCCGAAGCAAATATATTTCTTTGTTCCCTTAACGACCAAATTAAAATTTTATTCGATCTAACCGGTATGGATCGAATTTTTACTATTTTCTCCTCTCGAGATGATTTCGATCGAGGTATCCTCCAAAAAGATTTATCTTAAAAACCTCAGTAACACGAAGCTCTCTAATAAAAAGTAATTTGGATTACAGAGACATCATCTTCAAAACTACGATTGTTATTGTGTATTTTAATCCGATCGACCAATCCTTTAGCATTGCGATCGACTACTGTTTGATAATCTGTTAGTAAATCGATAAACTCATCTAGACTCCAGATCGTACCATCGGCTCGATCGATTTCATAAATACCATCGCTAAAAATATATAAATTAGCAGAAGACTCAATCTGACAACAAGCTTCGCAATATTCTGCTTCCGGGAACATTCCCACCGGAAAACCAGAGGTTTTTAACGGTTTTGGAAAAATTTTATCGCGATCTGAAGCAAATAATACCGCAGGAGGATGTCCGGCAGAAGCGTAAACCAGCTGGCGCGTCTGACAATTATACACCCCATACCAAATAGTAAAATACTTATCGTTGCGGGCACTCATTTGAAAATTTTCATTTAATCTTTGCAAGACTTCGCTCGGTTTATAATAATTGACATTAGTCAAACTGCGAGAACGAAGTAAATTAATTATCGACAAAGAGGGTAAAGCAGCGCGCAAACCGTGTCCCGATACGTCCAATAAATAAATTACCAAACAATCTCGATCGAGCCAATAATAATCAAAGCCATCTCCCCCTAGCTGACGGGAAGGCAAAAAATAAACATCGATGGCGATCGGCTCTTCGGCCATCGGCTCTGGTAAAATCGAACTGACATATTCTGCTGCTTCTGCTAACTCGGACTCTAATAATTGTTTTTGTTTTTTAAGATCGTCGTTGAGTTGATGCAACCGCAACCCAGCCCTTACTCTCGCTTCTAACTCGTACATTTCGATCGGCTTGCATAAAAAATCGTCAGCCCCCGCATCCAAGCCATTAACTCGATCTCGTACCGATCCTAAAGAAGTTAACAAAATAAAAAAAGTAGTCGCTAGTTCGCTGCTAGCTTTGATTTTCCGACAAACTTCTATCCCGCTTATCCTGGGCATAACCCAGTCACAAATTATCATCGCCGGGCGCAACTGATAAGCTAACCTTAATCCTTGTTCTCCGTCGCTAGCTAGGATTATATCGTAACCTTGAGTGGTTAAACTTCTTTTTAACAAGAGCTGAATAACCGGATCGTCATCAATAACTAAGATTTTAGTCATTATTTTGGGCAATTTTTCGCTCCGAGGGAAAGACCAACCTTTTTTTTATAGCCTCTCAAACAAATAACAACAATCGAGATCTAAAAAAATAATTCGCTAAAATTTAAAGGAAAATAATTAAGACAAATAAAAACATAGACCTCAATTTAAAATCAAACAAGTAAAATAGTACACTAAATTAATTTTAGGAGCGTCAAAGCACGAGCTATCCGCTCGGATCGAGTCCTCAGCCGTGCGACCTCAAAATTTGCTCGATCTAGGGAGATTCGATCGCTTGAGAATTCTCAACCAAGTCAATTTTTCAGTTCGAAGCCACCTCAATACCTTAGATAAGGTGATAGATTATTTTGGTGAAATCGATCGCAGTTCAATTCCCAAAAAAGATTGGTTGCAGTGTCAATTGGCATTGGTCGAAGGTTTTACTAATGCCGTGCGTCACGCTCATAAAAATATCTCAAATGACATTGAAATACCAATAAGCATCACTTTGTTTGAAGACTGTCTGGAAATCCGCATTTGGGATTGGGGCCCCCCTTTCGATCTCCATGCTTATATTAAAAGTATATCGAATAGACAGCCGAATAATTGGTCTGAAGGAGGTCGCGGCATACTTATTTTACACAAAATCGCCGATCGTTTAGATTATCTGCGAGACGAGAATAATCGCAATTGTTTGTCGATTGTTAAATATTTTTCCCCCATTCACCAGAGTCAATTTGATGAGCGAGATTAAATACATAGTTTCACCTAGTTGGCTAGAAAAAAGTCTAGCAAATCCCGAGATCGTAATCGTAGATTGTCGGTTTCAATTGAGCGATCCTAATTGGGGATACCAGCAATACAAACGAAGTCACATTCCGGGAGCCTATTATTTAAATCTCGATCGCGATCTCTCTGCGCCGCTCCAAAAACATGGCGGCCGTCATCCTTTGCCAGATCCGCAAACATTTGCCGCTAAACTAGAACAAATTGGAGTTGTTAAAGATGAAACTTTAGTAATTGCTTACGACGACTCCCGCTTTGCTTTTGCTGCTCGTTTGTGGTGGCTGCTGCGCTATTTCGGTCACGATCGCGTCGCTTTACTCGATGGCGGTTGGAATGGTTGGCTAGAAAGAGGATTTTCTGTGAGTCAGGATTTAGCGATCCCAAAAATAGGAAATTTTCTGCCGCAACTTCGATTAAACTATATAGTAACAAGAGAAAGGGTTAAAATAGCTCGAGAATTGCCCGATATCTTCTTGGTCGACGCTCGAGATAACGATCGCTATCGTGGAGAAAGAGAGCCTATCGACCCGATCGCAGGCCATATAACCGGTGCAATTAACTCGCCCTGGAAACAGGTTTCTAATTCTCAAGGCTACCTACAACCGCTCCACTTTCAACAACAACTTTGGGCCGATCTCAAAGGAGCTGAAGAAATTATTGTTTATTGTGGTTCTGGTGTTACTGCCTGCGTCAATTTGTTATCGCTCGAGTTGGCTGGTATTTCTGACTTTAAACTTTATCCTGGTGGCTGGAGCGATTGGTGCTCTTACCTCGAATTGTAGTGTTTAACAGTTAATATCGATACTTTGTCTTCTTAGAGCTAAATTGAATTTTATTAGAGTTACAATTATCAAATTGTTATTTTGGTAGCATTATTGATTTTTTTATGTCAAGCAATCGCAATAAATATTATTATTACTGCCAGCTAATTGTTACGATCGCGAAAATTGTTAAGTTATATTAATTAAAACTTGCTAAGATTATAGATTATACTGAAAGATTGCACTTATTTATAAAAACTCGGTATTAGTTTGTATGAATTGTTCTAATAGTTGTGGAGGTTACGTGAGGGATCGATTATCTATTTTTGTAGATGGAAATAATATGTTTTACGCGCAGCAGAAAAACGGCTGGTTTTTCGATCCCAGACGCGTACTAGAATATTTTACCAGCGATCCCAACGTAACTTTAATTAACGCTTTTTGGTACACGGGATTAAAAGATTCTCAAGATCAGCGCGGATTTAGAGATGCTTTAATCAGTTTGGGATATACCGTAAGAACGAAGATATTAAAAGAATATTACGACGACAACTCCGGTCGCTACTCTCAAAAAGCGAATTTAGATATAGAAATTGTAGTGGATATGTTTAATACGGTAGATCAGTACGATCGAGTCATATTGTTCAGTGGAGATGGAGACTTCGAGCGGGCCATCGAATTACTGCGCTCGAAAAACACCCATATTACCGTGGTCTCAACAGAAGGGATGATCGCCCGCGAATTAAGAAACGCCACCGATCGCTATATAGATTTGAACGACGTTCGCAAATACATAGAAAAAAATGATTTTTAATCGCTCAAAATAAAAAAAGATATTATTATATTATTCTGATATAAAAATATATCCCCCAAAGTGCCAACAAGCTAAAGTTATGGAAAATAAGGCAGACCGCATAATTATCTTTGACACTACCCTGCGAGACGGAGAACAATCTCCTGGAGCGACTTTAAATGTCGATGAAAAACTTACCATAGCAAGAGCGTTGGCGCGACTTGGAGTAGATATCATCGAAGCGGGTTTTCCTTTTGCCAGTCCGGGAGATTTTGAGGCAGTCCAGCAAGTAGCGAAAACGGTAGGTGACGAAAACGGGCCGGTTATTTGTGGCTTGGCAAGAGCGATAAAAAATGATATCAAAGCAGCAGCAGAAGCATTAAAACCAGCAGCAAAAGCAAGAATTCATACTTTTATCTCTACATCGGACATTCATTTAAAATATCAACTCAAAAAATCTCGCTCGGAAGTATTGGCGATCGCCGAAGAAATGGTGGCTTATGCCAAATCATTCACCGAGGATGTAGAATTTTCACCGATGGATGCCGGAAGGAGCGACTCAGAATATTTATATCAAGTCTTAGAAAGAGCGATCGCAGCAGGAGCGACGACAATTAACATCCCCGATACGGTGGGATATACCACTCCAACCGAATTTGGAGAATTAATCGGCGGCATCAAAGCAAACGTCCCCAATATCGACAAAGCGATTATATCGGTTCACGGTCACAACGATTTAGGTCTGGCTGTGGCTAACTTCCTCGAAGCAATTAAAAACGGGGCCAGACAGTTAGAATGCACCATTAACGGCATCGGAGAAAGAGCGGGAAATACAGCTTTAGAAGAAGTAGTAATGGCCCTTCACGTTCGCCGTCAGTATTTTAATCCTTTCTTAGGCAGAGCTGTAGAATCGATCGAACCTCTAACCAATATCGACACCAAACAAATCTACAAAACATCTCGTTTGGTATCGAACCTCACAGGTATCGCCGTACAGCCCAATAAAGCCATTGTCGGGGCTAATGCTTTCGCTCACGAGTCAGGCATCCACCAGGATGGGGTACTCAAAAATAAGCTAACCTACGAAATAATGGACGCTCAGTCGATCGGCTTGACGGACAATCAAATTATCCTCGGCAAACATTCCGGTCGCAATGCTTTTCGCTCTCGCCTTCAAGAATTAGGATATCAGTTATCCGAGAGCGAATTAAATAAAGCTTTCGTTCGTTTTAAAGAAACAGCCGATAAAAAGAAAGAAATCACCGACTGGGATCTAGAAGCGATCGTAAACGACGAAATTCAACAAGCCCCCGAATTATTCCGTCTCGAATTAGTACAAGTGTCCTGCGGGGATCGAGCAAAACCAACAGCAACAGTCACGATCCGTACTCCAGATGGAGAAGAATTAACCGATGCGGCGATCGGTACGGGGCCGGTGGATGCGGTTTATAAGGCGATCAATCGGGTAGTAAAAGTACCTAACGAACTGATCGAATTCTCCGTACAATCGGTTACTGCTGGTATCGATGCGATCGGCGAGGTAACGATTCGCTTGCGCTATCAAGATCGAGTTTATTCGGGTCATGCGGCTAATACCGATATTATCACTGCTTCGGCTCGAGCTTATATCGGTGCTTTAAATCGTCTTTACGGGGCTTCTGTAAAACAAAAACAACAGCAAACGGTTTAAGATATTGAGGCGATCGGGCGTTCTAAAAAATATTAGAGGTCGATCGCGCCGCTCAATTTAGTTTTATACTTTCAAACTGTTACATTGTTGTGAAATTAAAGTTTCGGCTTTTTCCGGTTCTACCGGGTGAGAAAATAGATAACCTTGAGCGTATTGACAGTTTAATTCTTTGAGTTTATTAAACTCATCTCTAGTTTCAACTCCTTCGGCGACCGGGCTAATTTCTAAGGCTAAACCTAAATTGACAATTGATTTCATCACCTCAAATCTTTGGCGGTCGATTTCGATATTTTTAAAGAAAGAGCGATCGATCTTAAAATTATTAATTGGTAAATTATGTAAATGACCTAAAGCAGAATAACCCGTGCCAAAATCGTCCATCGAAAGTTTGAGACCAAAATCTTTTAATTGTTGTAAAACAAATTTAGCTCGTTCGATATCTTCGATAATCGCACTTTCAGTAATTTCTAATTGCAAGCAATGGGGTTCTAAGCCTGTTTCTCTGATAATTCGAGCAACATAATTTTGAAAATCTATTTGAGAGAATTGCAGTTCGCTAATGTTTACGCTGGCAAAAAATTTCGCTCGGGGATATTTATTTTGCCATTGACTCATTTGAGAGCAAACTTGACGCAAAACTTCCCAACTAATTTGTAAAATCAACCTAGTTTCTTTAGCTATTCCCATAAATTGGCTGGGACAAATCAAACCTCTTTTAGGATGATCCCACCTCAGTAACGCTTCAAAACCAACTATTTTCTCGCTATTGATTTCTACAATAGGCTGATAAAAAACTCGAAATTCTTTGCGTTTGATTGCTTCTCTTAACTCGTTTTCAGTTTCGATGAAGTTGAGAGAGCCGATCCGCATTGAAGGTTCAAAAATGCTATAGTTAGCTTTACCTGATTTTTTCACCTGTAATAAAGCTGTATTGGCATCGGCGATCGCTTCGTCTACTCGATTGTAAAATCTATTGCTCAATGCAACTCCGATACTGACGGTGATAAAGATCTGACGTTGTTCGATTTCGAAGGGGGTTTCTATTTGTTTGAGAATGGCATCGGCGATCGTACTTGCTTCGCTGCTATATTGAAGATCTTCGAGGATAATTGCAAAACTATCTCCTTCTAGTCGTATTACTTTGTGTACCGATTTTAAACTTTTAGAAATTCTTTGACCCATTTCGATTAAAATGCGATCGGCACCAAAATGCCCCAAACTATTTTCGATCGCTTTAAAACGATCGATATCTAATAACATCAGGGCAAAAAAAGTATCTTTTTCTCTTGCTGTTGCGATTAATTTATCGAGGCGATCGAATAAGTAATTGCGATTTAATAATCCAGTCAGGCGATCGTGAAAAGCTTCAAAACGCAGTTTTTCTTCGGCTTGTTTGCGCTCTGTTATTTCTGTTTGGGCCCCCACGATGCGATCGGCTTTTCCCGTATTGTCTCGCACTGCAGTACCGCGACATAATACCCAGCGATAATCTCCGTCTTGATGTCTTATTTTATAGGTAATTTCAAATTTTGATTCGATGCCTTTGAGATAACCTAATAATTGTTGTTTGAATTGTTCTTTGTCGTCGGGATGGATTAGTTCGTACCAATTTTCGATCTTATTACCTATTTCTGTTTCAGAGTAACCGAGCATTTTTTGCCAACGAGGAGAGAGATATATTTGCTCGCTTTTAACTTTATAATCCCACAAACCGTCATTTACTGCTTCTGCGGCTAATGAATAACGTTCTTCGCTTTCTTGCAATGCTTTTTGCGATCGATATCGTTCGGTGATGTCTCTAGCCAAACAGACCATTCCTTCTATTTTACCTTCGTCACAAACCAATGCTGCCATTGAAAAAGCGACGGGAATGGCTTCTCCTGTTTTTGTAATGTAGTTGGTTTCGCATTTAAAAGGAAATCTATTTGCTTCTATTAAATTATTTAAATTCAGATTTAATTCTTCTGCGACAATATTATAAATTCTATTATTGATTATTTCTTCTTGAGAATAGCCTAAGAGTTCGATGGTGGCATTATTTATTTTTTTGATCGTTCCTTTTGTATTAATAACAATTAAACTATCGGCCATCGAATCTATAATATCTATTAAATAGGATTTAGATACTGTTGTTTCTTGCAATCCTTCCAACATTGAATTGAAGGTTTTTGCTAAAATACCTAACTCATCTTCTGGATTTTTGGGATGAACTTTAATGTTTAATTTTCCTTTTCCTACTTCTTGTGCTGCTTGTTGTAGTTGTTTGATGGGGGGATATGTAGAGCGATATATATACATATACAACCCTAAAGCAAAGATCACCGACAAGATCGTATAAATTCTAATTAGCTGGACGGAATTTGCCAGTTTTTTCTCGATCGCTTTGTTAGCACTTTCTATTTCTTTTAATGAAAAAACTTGATACTGATATATTAAAGGAATTAGTCTATTCTTGACTTGACTTTCTATTTCGGTCTCGAAGATAATCTCGGCTCTTTCAAAATTATTGTTGTTTAAGTAGCTTAAAAATCGAGCGACATTGTCTTGATAAATAAATATTTCTTGTCGTAATTCTTCGATGGTTTGAAAATCTTCATCTTGCGGAGTGACAAATAAATCTTCTTGTAATTCTTGTCCGATCGATCTTAAAGCATTTCTAGTTTCGCTTAAATTAGCACTTTTTCCTAATGATATATCTTGATTGAGATCTTCTAATTTTTCTTGGATTCTTGCTTTATATTGTTGATATTTTTCTGGATCTGTACTTTTTAAATCTAACAAATCCCCAGCATCTATTTGAATCTGTTGTATAGACTGGGACATATCTGTAGCTGTTTTAGCTTCTAAAGTTATGGCTTTAATAACTCGAGCGGTCTGGTTTTCAATCTCATAATCTCTTTTAATATAAACGATACCCAATCCTAAAAGTAGCAGAGAAGTTCCGATAAAACCGATGGTTAATTTTTCTGATATTTTTAAAGATTTTAGTTTCATAACTTTATTAATAAAAATCTTCCTTCGTCGTAATTGTCATTACAGAAAATATGTATGAATATCCAGTAGTTGTCGAAATAATTGCTCGATCGTTTTTGAGGATTTAATTAAAAACTCTAATTTTATGGTTATATCTTGGTTGCGATCGTCTAATTAATTACTTAATAGTATCATTTTTTTGAAAATAAAAATTGTCTAGATAAAGCTTGCTGCACTTAGAATTTTAGAACAATTAACAGCTCCTTAACTAGACGAAGTATTAAATTTTAACCATATTTAATTATACAATTGGGGAAATGTGTCGGTGGTTTTTTGTTTGGCTTCAGAAGGATCTTGGGAATCGTCGGGGGAATTGTTTTGAGTGGAAATTAAAGCTTCAGCTACTTCATTAGTCACAGCACCACAGAAGAAAGCACCTTGGCCGTATTGACAATTTCGTTCGAGCAGAAAATTAGCTTGCTTGACATTTTCTATTCCTTCGGCAAAGATTTTAAATCCAGCAGTGGAGGCTAAATTAATAGTAGTATCGATAATTTCTGATTTGAAGGGATTTTGTTCGATTTCTTCGATCGAAGCGCGATCTAATTCTAAACTATCGACGGGTAAACCATGTAAAAGAGCTAATGAAGAGCAACCGCGACCAAAATCGCTCATTAATACTTTAATACCTAGAGCTTTTAATTGTTCGAGACGAGATCGAGCTGTTTCAATATCATCTCCGATCGTGTTTTCAGTAAATTTTAATTTCAGATTTTGCGGGATCAAACCAGTTTCGTTAAGAATTCGATCGATAGCTGCGGTAAAATCCTCGTCAACAACTTGAAAATTGCTAACATTGACAGCGATAAAAAGATTAGAACAAGTAATATATTGCTGTTGCCATTGATGCATTTGCTGACAAGCAACGGAGGCAATCTTGCTTATTAAAGGTAAAATTACACCTATATCTCGAGCTACCGACATATATTCTGTTGAGTCGATTATACCTTTAGTCGGATGTTGCCAGCGCGTCAATGCTTCAAAACCAATTATTTTATTACTAGCTAATTCGACGATCGGTTGATAATATAGCTCAAACTCACCATTGGCGATCGCTCGACGTAAATCTGTTTCTAATTGAAGGCGATTTAAGGCAGTTCTATTCATTTGAGGTTCGAAAACTGCAAGAGAATGTTTAGGATCGACTTTAGCTTTAGCTGTTGCTGTTTCTGCATCGGTAAGTAGTTGTTCGCAAGAGGAATTCTTATCTTGGCAAATAGCAATTCCGATACTGGAAGTAAGATAAATTTGATGTTGAGAAACTTCGAAGGGTTGTTTTAATTGTGTTTGAATTGCTTCGGCTATAGCAATAATCTCTTGAAGATCTTTAAGATTTTTATTGACGATAGCAAATCGATCGCCTTCTAATCTAGCAATTATATTTTCTCTGCCAAAATAAGCCGAGAGTCTTCCAGCAACATCGATTAATAGTCGCTTGCTAGCTTCCCATCCTAAACTGTCGTTAATTAATTTAAAGCGATCGAGATCGAGGACGATGATGCCAAATATATAATTATCTTTTGCCTCGTTAGATCTATCTAATAATTGTTTTAATTGCTCTAATAATAACTGCCGGTTAGGTAATTTAGTTAAACGATCGTGGGTCGATTCGTAGCGTAATTTTTCCTCGATTTTTTTGCGGGGGGTAAGATCGGTTTGAGTGCCGATGATGCGAGATATTTTACCATTAAAATCTCTTACCGCGCTAGCTCGACAAAGTACGGTAAGATAGTTACCATTTTTATGTTTGATTGGATAAGTTATTTCTAATTGAGCTGTTTTTCCTTTGAGATGGGCAACAAATTTTTGTTTGAGTAATTCTTTGCGATCGCTACCAACTCGATCGAACCATTCTTTTAATGTATTACCTATTTCTCCTGGTTCGTAGCCTAACATCGATTGCCAACGCGGAGAATAATTTACTTTTTTAGTTTTTAAATTCCATTCCCACAAACCATCGTTAATATTGATGGCGGCTAGTCTGTATCTTTCTTCGCTTTCTCGCAAAGCTTTTTTAATTTCTGGTTGTTGGTTGATATTTCTGGCGATAAATATTATTGAGTCTCGATCTTTATTTCGATCGTCGAACGTCGCGCATTTAAGAGTCACTAAGATTTTTTTATTATCTTTTGTTTTGTAGATTGTTTCTCCTTCACTATCGAGCAATTTTTTGATATCAATTCTAGCATTTCTTTCGAGAATTTTATGGATCTTTTGACCGATCAATTCTCCTTTTTCGTATCCTAAAATATCTAAAGTTGTTTGATTGACTCTTTCTATTTCTTTATTGTAGTTAATGACGATCGAACTGTAACCCATTGAATCGATCGTATTTTCTAAGTAGAAATTAGAACTTTTAACTTGCTGTAATTGATGGATTAAAGAATTAAAAACATCGATTAATTTAGTCAGTTCGTTTTCAGATACTGTTTGCAAATTTATCTGTTTATCTAGAGTTCCTTTAGCTTGTTGCCAAGTGATATTGTCTTCGATTTTTCTGAGGGGAGAATAAATAGAATAGTAGATGTACAAAAATAAACTTAAAGATACTAATAAAGAAAAAATCAAATAAGATTTAACTGCTGTTAGATCTTTCTCATTTTGCTCGTTAATCGCTCGTTCTGCTAATTTTATATCTTCTAAAGAATTATCGTTATAATCTTGTAATAAAGGTACGAGGGTATTTTGAAATCGATCGCTTAAATCTTTGTTATAAATATTTTCCGCTTCCTCTACTTTTCCTGCAGATAAAATATCGATAAATCGAGCAAGATTTTGTTTGTATTGAACCATTTCCCGATCTATTTGCTGGATCGTTCCTAAATCTTCTGCTTGGGCTTCAAAATCTTTGCGATTATCTAATATATTTTGTTTAGTTTCTAATAAAGTCGCTTTCAGTCCCTTAACTACATTTAAATCTAAATTTTTTAATTCATTATCAATTTTTTGACGATATTTTTCTTTTTCTTCTTTTGAACTTTTCTGTTGTTCGAGGAAAATCAATTCTCGAGCGTAGGACTGAATTAAGTATAAAGACTTAGATAATTCTGCAACGGTTTTAGTTTCAACTCTGGCTCTTTCAAAAACTTGTTTATTTTTATTGTTAATTTGAAAATTACTATGGAGAAAAAAACTTCCCAATCCTCCTAAAAGTATAAAACTACCAAAAAAACCTAAACTTATTTTTTGATACAATCTCATTTTATTTATCTTACAAAAATAATATTTACTAATTTAATGACAATGTAAAGAACCATTTTACTCAATGTCAATTGTCAAAAATACTGAATTTAGAGCGAATCGAAAAAATCTAGTTTATAATTCAAAAGTTATTTATTTATATAAGTGAAAATTAGGTACAAAATTAAGCCAACTAGAGGAGATCGAAATGAAAACTTACGATTGGATTGTTATTGGTGCTGGTATTACTGGATCTGCATTAGCTTACGAGTTAGCTAAAATTGGGTTTAAAGTAGCAATTGTCGAAAAAGATTCTCTTGCTGAGAATGCAACATCTAATAGTTATGGCGGAATTGCTTATTGGTCTGCTACTGACTCTTTAAGTCGTCAACTAGCCGAAGAAGGAATAGCAGCTCAGCGTCAGTTACCTAGCGAATTAGCAGCAGAAACAGAATTTCAAGAAATAGATTTATTTTTAACTATTAATGCCGATCGAGATCCTAAAACTATCTTAGCTAATTATCACGATCGCTTTGCTATCGGCCCGACCCTTCTGAGCGTCTCACAAGCTTGTCAAATCGAACCCCTACTCAATCCTAATGCTATTTCTGGAGTCCTGAGACTACCTCACGCTAGCGTTCATCCTGATAAGCTTACTTTAGCCTATCAAAAGGCTTTTTCTCGCCTTGGCGGTGAAATTATTTACGATCGCGTTGTAAAATTATTGCAGGAGCGTGAGAAAATCGCAGGAGTTAAAACGCTTAAATCCAACTATTACGCTGCTAATACTGTAGTTTGTGCTGGTGGTTTGAGTCGCTCTATTTTAGCTTCTGTTGGAGTCAAAGTCCCAGTTTACTTTACTTACGCACAATTAATTAAGACTTTACCCGTAGATTTTCCCTTGTCTGCTTTAATTATGCCCGCAGTTCAAAAACGCTTCGATTTAGAAGATCGCGCTACTAGTTCCGATCTCGATCTCTTTTGGCAAGAATCTGAAACTCAATCTCTTTCACCCATACTCGATCCTGGTGTCGTTCAATTTAAAGATAATAGTCTCTGTATCGGTCAAATTAGTCAGATTATCACCAATCCTACCGCAACAATCGATGCTGTCGCTGGAGAGGCAAAAATTAGGCAAGGAATAGCCACAATATTACCTTCATTAGAAAAAATACCAGGAACTTGGCATAGTTGTCTAGTAGCTTTTACAAATAATTCGATCGCGACGGTCGGATCGATCGAAAATATTGAAGGTATTTATGTTTTTTCTGGGTTTACAAGTACTTTCCTTTTTGCTCCTCCTTTAGCGAAACGTTTTGTTAATTGGGTAACATTAAAAGAAGATACAATTATTCCTCAATTATCTTTTTCTTGAAGTATTAATTAAAATGGCAGAACCACCACCAGAAAATAATCCCTCTTTTACAAAAGTAAATTTAGATTTCGATAATTTACCTTATTTAACCAATCCTTGGCGCAAATTAAACTTACACGCCGTCACGATCGGTTTAATTAAAATACCTGCTAATGAAGGATATACTTTCACTCATTCCCATGCCAAACAAGAAGAGGTTTATGTAGTAATTGAAGGTTCGGGAAAAATGCAGCTTGATTCGGAAATAATTCCAATCAATTCAGGTTATTTAATTAGAGTTTCTCCGGCAACTAAAAGAGCGTTAAAAGCCAACGAAAATACGCCTTTATTTGTTATTTGTGCTGGTGGAGTTGCTGAAGGTTATCCCCAAAATTCTAATGCCAGATATTTGATTGATGATGGTATTCCCGATTACGATGATATTCCCGAATGGTATCGAGAAAATCCAGAAATTAAAGCAAGAAACGCTCGATTAAAAGAAAGAATGTTGAAATCTCAAGAGAAAAAGAATAATCCTAATTCTCAAAAATAACAAAATATATAGCAATTTGATTTAAAAATATTAAACAAGTTGAAAAAGCTTGTAATTTCTGAGTCCTGTACGAACGTACCGGGAGACAATAGACAGCTTTAGTAACGATCGATCGGTAGGAATCTATAAGTTATCAATTCAAGGAAAGCTGTCTATTCCTTCCACCCATGGTACATTTCTAACTGTTAAAGGGTATAAGAATAATGTATCGCTTAGTAATTACTGAAAAAAAAGACGATCGAATCTTATTAAATAAAGAACAAACCCATTATCTCAAAAAAGTATTGCGTTTAAAAACAGGCGATCGCTTTATTGCTATGGATGGTAAAGGGAAATCTTGGCTGGCAGAAATAATCGCAGAACGAGAAGCCAAAATTATCGAATCGATCTTAATATCTACAGAATTACCAATAAAAATTACTTTAATCGTAGCCCTACCTAAAGGAAATGGTTTCGATGAAATAGTCCGCTCTTGTACTGAATTAGGAGTGACTACTTTTATGCCAGTAATTAGCGATCGCACCATTATTAAACCCAGCCAACAAAAAATATTACGCTGGCAAAAGATCGCTACCGAAGCAGCCGAACAATCAGAAAGACAAATAGTGCCCCAGATTACTAATCCTAATAAGTTTACAACAGTTTTAGAAGGGCTGGGCGATCGAGAAACAGATTGTTATATTTGTGTTGCTCGCAGCGATCGTCATAGTTTGCTTAAATGTCTCGAGGGCAACAAAAGCAAAAAGATTGCGATCGCTACCGGGCCAGAAGGTGGTTTTACGGCAAAAGAAGTAGAATTTGCGATCGCCGCTGGATTTAAGCCTGTTTCCCTGGGAAATCGAATTTTAAGGGCAATAACCGCACCAGTAGCAGCAATGTCTCTAGTAGCCGCAGTCGCCGAAACAAATAAAATAATTACTGAGAATTAATTACTATGTTAGAGCAAATTCAAAGCGCGATCGCCGCTCGAGATTATGAAAATGCCGAACTATTATTAAAACAACTAGAAGAGCAAGACAAAGAAAACCCTTGGATCTCTTATTATCAAGGACGTTTGTTGGAAGCAAAAGGAGATAATAACGCCGCTACAGCAAAATATCGTCAATTATTACAAAATACAGAAGTTCCTAAAATTATATCAAGTGCCCGTCAAGGAATAGAAAGGATTGCCAAAATCGATCGAGAAAAAAAACAAGCAGAGATCGATCGTGCTTTAGCCGAACCAGAAAACCAACTTATGGGTGTTTTAATTTTAGAGCCAATTCCTTCCGAAGCAAAACAAGCAGCAGCAAAACAATTTGCTAAGATAATGAATCTCGATCCTTATACTGCGAGAATGCAACTTCCTTCTCGAGCTTGGCGATTGTATCGCACTGGTAAAATAGGAGAATTAAAATTACAAGTAAAAGCACTTCAACAAGCAAAAATACCTTGTTTTTGTCAAGCGATCGACGAGATCGATCGGATCGCAGTTTATCAAGTAGATTATTTTGAAGCGATCGAACCAAAAGTAAAGATAATTGCCCGCGATCGAGACAAAAAAGTAGAAACAATCGATTTTCATTGGCATGATATCGCTCGAAGAGTAGATGGATTGTTGCCTTTATTTGAAGAGTCTTTACATACAGATTCTCATGGCAAACATTATCGCAAAACAGAAACATTAGACTACGTTCATATTTGCGATCTACATTTAAAATCAAAACCTATTATCTTGCGTTTGTGCGATTTAAACTATCAATTTCGTTCTGGAATTGATTTTATTAAAAATGATGTAATTCAATCTACGAACAGGGAAAATTGGAATAATTTAGCTGCTTTTTTAAAAGAGAAATTACCCACTATTAAAATTAGAGATGATTTTAGTAAGTTTGCCGAAACTGCGATCGACAAAGCCGATTTACTATTAGGCATAAAACCGAGAATTAATATACTTCGCCGCCAAGAAAGCCTTTGGGATAATGCTTTTGAAATTTATAGCGGACTAATTTTTTTAAAAAATACTGCGAGCTAAAAATAGTTCGATCGATTTCAACCTTTCAGAAACAAAAGTAAAAAAATGCAACGAATACTTTACTAAAATAATTCGATCTGATAATTAATAAAAGATAGCGCGCTCCGAGATTGGCATGAAACAAAGATTACTTTCTCTCAAAATAGCAGCATTGGCTACTACATTAATAGCCAGCGTAATTTCTATTAATACAGCAAAAGCCTCAACCTTTGGGGAAAAAGAAGTAGAGCAAGATAATTTCGTAGCCGTAGCATCTCCTTATGGTTACGACAATTACAACTTATTAATAATCGAACAAATTCCAGGTAAAAAAGATTGCTGGAGGGAAACAGGAGCAAACCCGATCGAAATCGAACCGTTATTATTAAATTTTAACTTTAGGGGACACTGCCGACGCAATACCGACAGTAACGGCTATTCTCTTCGGGTTGATGGCGAAGATTATGGTATGAATTACTTGCTCGGTGTAGTCGAGAAAGAAGGAAATTTATATTTAGTTGCTACTTCTCGCAGCGATGTCTCAGAACCTGAAATAATTATCGGTACTACTCAAGGAAAACACGACGGGTTTACGAAAATAGTTCTCAATCCCGGTTGGAAATTCACTAAAAGAACCTATGGGGGTAAAACTCTCGGTCACGTCTATCTCAGTGGTAATTCAGCAGAGATCTTTTCTGAAACAGACTGAGGCGATTAGGTATTAATACATAAAAAATCTTTTTCGATCGCGATTCGTCCTACACTATAAAGATGTAGGCTTTTTTGTGGAAGCTAGGTAAATAAGGAGATCGAAAAATTGAAAAGTACTTCGCCACAAAGTTGGCAACCTTTAGTAGGAGGAATTGTTGCTGGTTTTCTCGTTCTAATTGCCCTCAACTCTTTTGTAGTTCTATATCCCGGTCAAGCAGGAGTATTGAGCATTTTAGGAAAAGCTAGAGATGGGGCTTTATTAGAAGGGTTGCACTTCAAACCCCCCTTAGTTTCCAACGTAGATATTTATGATGTAACCGTACAAAAATTTGAAGTCCCGGCCGAGAGTGCTACCGAAGACTTGCAAAATCTTTCCGCTAGATTTGCCATTAACTTCCGTCTCGATCCTCTACAGGTAGTTGAAATTAGAAGAACTCAAGGGACTTTACAAAATATTGTCTCGAAAATTATTGCTCCTCAAACTCAAGAATCGTTTAAAATTGCCGCAGCAAAAAGAACCGTAGAAGAAGCAATTACGAAAAGATCCGAACTAAAACAAGATTTTGACGATGTTTTAAGTAAAAGATTGGAAAAATACGGTATCATCGTTCTGGATACTAGCGTGGTAGATTTGACTTTTTCTCCTGAATTTGCTAAAGCAGTTGAAGAAAAACAAATCGCCGAACAAAGAGCAAGAAGGGCTGTATATGTAGCTAGAGAAGCCGAACAACAAGCCCAAGCAGAAATTAACCGCGCTAAAGGTAAAGCCGAAGCGCAACGATTGCTAGCAGAAACTCTTAAAGCTCAAGGAGGGGAGTTAGTACTGCAAAAAGAAGCGATCGAAGCTTGGAAAGAAGGTGGGGCACAAATGCCTAAAGTTTTGGTAATGGGGGGAGAATCTAATAATAGTAGCGTACCCTTCTTATTTAACTTAGGAGATATTCAAAAATAAAATTTTTGCTCCTGGAAAAAAGCCGCCTTGTTTCGGGTTCGATCGACCCATAAATTAGGCGGTTTGCACTTACAAGCTTAATTGGCAACTTCTGCCATCTCGATAATTCGCTCTTGAAAGTCTTTTACCAAAAAATTGAGGGGTTTTTGTCTGCGAACTTTGTATTTTAACCTTCTAGCTTGAACTCTCATCAAAACTTCTTCTAAACAATCGCGATCGAAGCAGACGTGACGCTCTCTATTTTTATAGCCCAAACTAGCCCCAGGAATGACGTGTAATTGAGTATTTTTCTTAAGCTGATACCACAATCCATCGTTATTACCTACTCTGGTACTGGTAGCTATTTCTGGAGTAGCAGATAAATAAAGCGGATCCATTCCCGTCGCTCCTAAAGTTTGCTCGTAGTTGTAATAATATTGCAAAGGTATTTCGGCTACGGGCAAATTCAGCACTGTTTCGTAAAATTGTCGGGCAATATCTAGATCGGATACCATTACTGTGTGTACTTTTGGCGCGCTAGTAAGAAACAGCCACATTGCCCCAGCATAAGCCACTAACAACATTACCATAATGCCTTGAGTGGAAAAGATCGGGTCTAAAGATGGTAAAAAAGAACCAAAATGTTTGGGAAAATAGAGAAAAGATGCGAAAATATTTATCGAAGTCATAAACTGGCAATCTTGTTAAATCTATAAGTTGAGCGGATCGCTTCTCTGAGCCGAAGCTGGCAAAATAACTAAATAACGATATGTCGATCTCCTTAAACGGTGAGATTATTTTTCATAGTATTATAAACATTCAATAAATTAAAAATTGTCTCTAGGTAGATCTTACGAGAATCTTAACAGATTAAACTAAAAGCTAGATTCGATCGGATTTTTTAGCGATCGCGATTGTATTTCATTCCCTTACTTGGCTAGACTCGAATTTTACTGCTTTTAAATCGAGCTTACTTATGTTTTTTATTTCAAGTTCTTATTATATGCTGCCATATACTGGAACTGCTGCTCCGCGAATATCTTTAGCTGCGATCGAGCCTAAAAAACAAATTACTTCTGCTAAAGATTCCGGTTCGACCCACTTGTTTGCTGCTTCGTCTCCCATTGCTTCTCGGTTGCTAGGGGTATCGATAACGCTGGGAAGAACTGAATTTGCAGTAATATCGGTGTCTTTGGTTTCTTCGGCGATCGCTTTGGTTAGGGCTACTACTCCCGCTTTAGCTGCCGAATATGCGGCTAATTGTGCTGCTGGTTGTACTGCCGCTCTCGAGCCTACTGTCACTATTCTACCGTATCCATTTTGACGCATTTTTTTCAGGCAGTATTTACAGAGCAAAAAAGTTGTATTCAAATTTAAATCTAAGAAATTTTTCCACTCCTGATAGCTAAAATCTTCGGTTTTTGCCATTGCAAACCCACCGACTAAGTGAATTAAAACGTCTAGTTGGGGCAGATCTGCGATTAAGCTTTTCACTTCATTTTCATCGGTCAAATCTGCTTTAACAAAACGAATTGATTTAAATTGAGCTGGTGATAGTTTTTGCTCGAGCCGATCTATACTGCTTTGGTGACGATAAGGTATGATGAGTGCTTTTGCTCCTCGGTTTAAGACTGCTGGAGTTACTCCCAATCCCAGTCCGCCCGTTCCTCCCGTCAATAATACTGTTTTATCTTTCATTTTTTTGAGATTTTCCAAAAATCTTATTTTTTTAAGATATATTCCTCTAGCAGCTAAACCAACCCTTTCTTAATCTTTAGCAAAATTATTTTAAATGGTATTTTCTGAGATAGTCAGGGAATTCTAAATATAGCTTTTTATATTTTTAAGATGTCCGAGCGAGATTCTGCTGTATGTCTATTTGTCCTCAATGCCAGTCAGAAAACTCAAAAGACAGAGAGTTTTGCTCTGTTTGTAAAATTCCTTTAACCGATCGAGTTAGTGCCGAAACACCATCAACAACGGTCGATTCTCAGGATAATAGCAGAACTGCCCTGATTTTCAATTCTACAGAAGCTAACAAAACTTACCAAGAAGGAAAATATTTAGATCTGTATTCTCGTTATCGGATCGATCGCATCGAGCCGGCCCGAGAGCAAGATTCAATTCAATTTATCTCGATCGTCGTTACCGATACGATACCATCAAATCCCTCTTTTTTTAAAAAATTGTTAGTAGAAAACGAGATCGACAATTTCAAAGACCTCGAAATTTGCGAATCTATTAACAACATTCCCCAAACTGCTCTACCATATTTAAAGCTGGATAGGTTCGAGCCTAGTTTGAGTTCGATCGACGCTGCTATTCCTCAAATTTACGATGCTTGGTGCGAAAACGATAGCGAAATTATTCTGGTTGAAAATCGTCGTTCGTACCCATTATTATCTGATTTGCTCAAAGATTGCGATCTACCTCAATCGCAAGTCTTATATTGGCTCAATGAAATGGTTCAACTTTGGGAACGTCTCCAACCTTTAGGAGTGGCTCGAAGTTTGTTAGTACCAGATAATCTTCGTTTGGATGAGGATGATAATTTTTGTTTGCAACAATTACATTACGACGATCTCGAAGCTCGATCGAGTTTGGATCGTTTGGGCTTAGTTTGGCAAAATTTATTCGCTCGATCGCAAACAACTTTACCAGAATCGATCGTTTTAATAATCGATCGCCTAATTAACAAAGAAGTTGAAAGTGCAGCAGAGGTTCGATCTCTCTTACAAAATGCAGTCGAAATCGATTCAAAACCAGATCGAAACGAGGTTTGCTCGGACGAGCCTACTAACATTTTACCGATGAAATTAGTCAATTTGGTAGATGTGGGCTTAACCGATGTCGGCCGTCAAAGAGAATCTAACGAAGATTTTTTTGGAATTTACAGCGCGATCGAAAAGCATCAAGATCCAAAACAACAAAAAATTCGGGCTAAGGGGCTGTATATTCTTTGCGATGGTATGGGAGGTCATGAAGCTGGTGAGGTTGCTAGTGCTATGGCTGTAGATATCTTACAAGACTATTTTCAGCGTCACTGGTCAGAAAATTTACCGGATCGAGAAACTATTCGTCAAGGGATACATCTAGCCAACGAAAAAATCCATCAAGAAAATCTTAATAATTCTTCTTCTGGCAAACAGAGAATGGGCACTACCTTAGCGATGCTCTTGATATTCAATACTAAAGTCGCGATCGCCTCAGTTGGAGATAGTCGCATTTATTCCCTCACTTCAAGATCGGGTCTCAAACAGTTAACCAACGACCATCACGTAGCAAACAGAGAAATTAAACGAGGTCTCGAACCAGAAATTGCTTATGCCCTTCCTAATGCCTATCAGCTTACACAAGCTCTAGGGCCGCGGGATAACAATTTTGTCGAACCTGCAATCGATTTCTTCAAAATTCACGAAGATTGTTTGTTTTTGTTATGTTCTGACGGTCTTTCCGACGAGCAGATCGTCGAAAACAACTGGCAGACTTATTTGCAACCTTTACTCGAGTCCGAGCAAAATTTAGATTCTGGCATCAGAGATCTGATCGATTTTGCCAATCTAGAAAACGGTAAAGATAATATTACAGCGATCGCGATTAAGCTCGATCTCGGGCCGGATCTATAACTTAAATTTGCTAGGGCGATCGCAGAGTCGATCGATTTATTCTTCGTCCCAGGCTTCTACTGCTAATAATTCGCTAACCGGATCTTGCATTGTGAAACCGAATTCTGATAATTCTTTTTTCCAATAGGCCCATTTGTCTCCGTAAAGTAAAGCTATTTTCCAAATACTATCGTTTGGCTTGATAATTTTGGACTCCACGAGTGAGGCGACTTTACGCTGCAATTTCACCATGGGGTGAACGACTTGCTTGGTCATACACTGAATCTACTTTAATTAAATAAATTTTACAAATGCTCTGAGAGCTAAGCTTCCGATCGAGAGATCGTACTCTGAAATCTACAATTTTTTGTGAGGGGGAAGCATACTCATATATTTCTATCGCAACTTTAAAAATTTTGCAAGTGTATTTTGCGATACGTTCGGAAATCACTACCGCAATCCAAGGTCTTGAGTTCCTGGTATGGTTAATATTATTTAAGGCAAATCGATAATATATGGCTAAAAAAATCTTATTTTTGGCTTTGGGGACGATCCTGTGGGGATCGATGAGTCCGGCTTTATCTTTGGAAGATTCGGTGGGAAAAGCAGGGATCGAAGCTCTGCGCTTGCAAGCCGAACCTTACAATCTGCGCGGCCGCAAAATTAGTATCGGTCAAGTTGAAATTGGCAGACCGGGGAAATTTG
>CAYWIH010000036.1:0-36566 GCA_964458305.1 uncultured bacterium
AGTTTGTTCGACCTTTCAGAGTGGAGTGGAAGATAGAGATATCTGACAGAATCTCCCGTCTCCGGCGGGAGAGGTTCAAGGCAAATATATTAATAATCGGATACGGAAACAGAATAAAAGGAGACGATCTGGCCAAATAAATAGTAGCAAAAGAAATAAACCAATAAATTTGCTAAATTGTCAGTATTAAGAGATTGCCCGATCGCAAACCTTCCCAAGCAAGTCCAAGAGCATCTCCGACTGCTATTCCAATACAGCCAACAACAGCAGTTCGATCGACTTCAGCCATAATAAATAAAGACAATTAGAAGACAATTTTTGAGTTATGGAGAAAGTTGCTACAAACAAACCTCTTTTGGGTAAATCTCTTTTAGAATTAACCAATTGGGTAGAAGAACAAAAACAACCTAAATATCGCGGAAAACAATTACATCAATGGTTGTATCAAAAAGGTGCTAAATCCCTATCAGATATTACTGTATTTCCGAAACAATGGCGCGAAGGACTGGCAAATTATCCGATCGGACGATCTAACCTGCATTATCTCAACACTGCAAGCGATCGCACTCGTAAATATTTGTTGCGTCTCGAGGACGATTTAATTATTGAAACTGTTGGCATTCCCACTGCTTCGCGTTTGACGGTTTGTGTCTCCACTCAAGTCGGTTGTCCGATGGCCTGCGACTTTTGCGCTACGGGAAAAGGGGGTTTTACTCGTAATTTAAAATGTCACGAAATAGTCGATCAAGTCTTGACGGTGCAAGAAGATTTTCAGCAGAGGGTGAGTAATGTAGTATTTATGGGTATGGGAGAACCCCTACTTAATATTAAAGAGGTAGTAGGGGCGGTTAAATCGATTAATGCCGATGTGGGAATTTCGATGCGATCGCTGACTATTTCTACGGTAGGTCTTCCGGGTAAAATTCGCGAACTGGCAGAATATAAATTACAGGCTACTTTAGCTGTCAGTTTGCACGCTGGCAATCAAAAATTACGAGAACGACTCATCCCCAGTGCGAAACACTATCATCTCAATGCTCTTTTAGATGAATGTCGCGAATATGTAAATTTAACTAAACGCCGGGTCAGTTTTGAATATATACTCTTAGCAGGGGTTAACGATTTACCCCAGCAGGCGATCGAACTGGCCAAACATCTGAGGGGATTTCAATCTCACGTCAATCTCATCCCTTATAATCCTATTAGCGAAGCAGATTATCAACGCCCCGACGAAGCAAGAATTAAGGCATTTAGAGACATTCTTGAAGAGAAACATATTGCTGTCAGCGTGCGTTATTCTCGCGGTACGACAGCCGATGCTGCTTGCGGACAATTGCGCAGTAGCAAATCTTAACTTTGGCAACTAATTCCGGGTGCGTATGCTTCTACTACTGTACCCCGATCGCCCGAGCAGACTAAAAAATAATCGCAAATTTGGCAGGAAATTTCGCTTAGATCTTTTTTTCTAATCATTTTTCTGCTAGCGAAACTACCGCAATTAGGGCAACGAACTTTAGTAATTGTAGACATTTTTAATCCTTTGTTAATTTTTTTGTTTGGTATTTAGTTAGCTGCTTGACAATGAAGAAATATTACTTTTGTCAACAAGAAGCTAGAAAATTTTTTGGTCTCGAGCTGCGAGCGTTAATAATTTTTCCTAAAGAAAATCAGTTTAAATCAATTCTATTTCGTTTTTAGTCGATCCCCAGCTATTTTAATTTTACTCTAATATTCTTACTTAGGATTAATAAAAAACAAATCTAACTTTTAATAGATATTAATTAAAAAAATACCCAAGCAAAAAATATCTGTCTTAAGAAAGTTGCGCTGCTGGCGATCTAAAGATATGCGATCGAGGATTACGAAGTTATTTGATAAAATCCCTAAAGCTGCAATAATAAACTTTACTGACAGTTCGGGCAGAAAAATTAACTGTATGACAATAGAGTGGCAAACAGTCAGAACTTACGAAGATATCCTTTACCAGAAATGGGAAGGTATAGCTAAAATTACGATTAACCGTCCTCACAAACGCAATGCTTTTCGGCCGAAAACAGTTGCCGAACTTTATCATGCTTTTTGCGATGCTCGCGAAGATAGTAAAATAGGCGTTATCCTTTTAACTGGAGCTGGCCCCCATACCGATGGTAAATATGCTTTTTGTGCGGGTGGAGACCAAAGCGTGCGGGGTAAAGGAGGTTATATCGACGATGATGGAACACCACGTCTCAACGTTTTAGATCTGCAACGCTTAATCCGATCCGTCCCGAAAGTTGTAATTGCTTTAGTTGCTGGATATGCGATCGGTGGCGGCCATGTTTTGCACGTAATTTGCGATTTAACTATTGCTGCAGATAATGCTATCTTCGGTCAAACCGGGCCTAAAGTGGGTAGTTTTGATGGTGGTTTTGGGGCGAGTTATTTGGCGCGGATCGTGGGACAAAAAAAGGCTCGAGAGATTTGGTTTCTCTGTCGTCAGTACGATGCCAAACAAGCTTTAGAGATGGGTTTGGTTAATTGTATCGTTGCGATCGAGCAATTGGAAGCTGAAGGGGTAAAATGGGCTACCGAAATATTGCAAAAAAGTCCGATCGCGATTCGTTGTTTGAAGGCTGCTTTTAATGCCGATTGCGACGGTCAAGCTGGTTTGCAGGAATTAGCTGGTAATGCTACTTTACTTTACTATATGACTGAAGAAGGGGCAGAAGGAAAACAAGCTTTTTTAGAAAAACGTCCCCCAGATTTCGGCCAGTATCCTTGGTTACCTTGATTGTAATTATTAATAATCGATACCTCGGCTCTTCTTTTAGAATTGGATTGTTGTTGTACTTTTATTTACAACAGCAATAGATAATCTAAAAGTATATTACCGTCCCTTTAAATTTAAAATTCAAATTACTAACTAATTTGTTTGGCTGAATTAACTAATTTATCTGCTTATTGGAGATTTTTTCTAGAACCTATTTACAAGCTTTCCTCGATGTGATACGCTTTTTTTATCAAAGTAAGTAATGATATGTTGGGATATTATTGGTAATTTTAGAAAAAGCAACGAAAAGATAAGCTAAGAAACTCGATCGCTGCTAAAGATTACCATGTTTCAAGAGAGAGGTTTCAACTTGATGAGATATACTATCAAAGATCGGGGTGTTGACAAAAGCAAATAAGTATGGGTGTTTAAAATAATTTTGCGATCGCGATACAATCGATCGCACTGGATAAGCAATTTAAGATTTGCGCCGTTTTTTGCTTTGTATCCACATAGTAATACCTGTAATCATCAAAGTAAATAAACCTGCGCCATTAAGAAAGGGATAAATTTTTTGTAAGTCGATCGGGCCGAATTGTCCGGTATGTACTGAGATCATCCAATAAAAATCGCGACCGTTTCCAGTCACATCGGCTATTTGATAGCCAACTCCAGTAATTAAAGTTATTAGTAGGGGAAGCACCATAATCGGTGCGAGGGATGAGTGTAATTGACGCAAACGAGCTTTATTTATTTTCATTGTCTATTTTAGATCGATCGCCGATTTGTTAAATAATATCTTATTTTAAGGCTAGCAATGGCAATCTATTTAAGTTGATTTTGTTTAATTTTTTGTTATCTATAAATTAAAGGATAATTCTGAAAATGTGTTCCTTGTAAAATAGCATTTTCAAAGTTAGTATTTTTATTGACATTTACTCCTTCTAAATTGGCGTTTTCCAAGTCAGCATTTTTTAGGTTTGCTCCTTCTAGGTTGACATATCTGAGATCGGCATTTTTTAGGTTTGCTCCTTCTAGGTTAGCGTTTTTCAAGTTGGCATTTTTTAAATTAACTCTTTCTAAGTTGGCGTTTTTAAGATTAAAATTGGTTAGCTCGATTCCACGAATTTTAAGATCTAGGGAAAAGTTGTTTTGACTGTTGTTTTGAATGTAACTGCGATCGGATAGGTTTGCATTGCTAAGATCGACATTTTCTAAATTGTTACTTCCACAGTTATTATGAATTATTTTCCAAACTAAACGCCATTTTTTATTTAAGTTTGTTTTGGCATTAATTTTTACTTTTTTTAGAAAAGCACCGTTGAGATTAGCATTGTAAAGATTGGCGTTTCTTAAGTCGCTACCGCTCAGATCGGCATTTTTTAAATTTGCTGCAATTAAATTAGCCCCGTTTAAATTGGCATTTAAAATATTTGCTTCGGTTAATTTTGCATTGCTTAAGTTAGCATTTTCTAAGTCCGTATTTTGCAAGCAAATCGATCTTAATTGAGCTTTTTTTAGTCGAGAATTTTTAAGTTTAGCATTGGCTAAATTTCCGGCTGTAAAATCTATATCGTTCAAATTTGCTTCTTCTAAATTAGCATATTCTAAATTGACGGATTTTAAACGACTTTTATTAAAATTACTTCGTTTTAAAATAGCATTTTTAAAATTTACTTCTTGCAAATACACTTTTTCTAAATTAGCTGAAGTTAAAATAGCAGATTGAAAATTAACCCGGACGATCGAACTATTTTTAAAGTTAGCTTGCTTGCAATTACTTCTTTGCAGATTTGTATTTTCTACTCTGGAACTTTCTAAGTTAGTTTCGGTTAATTTAGCGTATTTAAAAGAGGCATTATTAATATTTATTTGCTCGAGGTTAGCTCGAGTTAAATTTACTTCATCCAATTCTACATTTTCAAAATTAGCTCGTTCTAAATTTGTCTCAATTAAGTTCGATCGAGCTAATTTTATTTGTTTAAAACTCGATCCTATTAAATTAGCTTCGTTTAAATTTACTTGGTTTAAATTTGCTCCAATAATGGATAATTCTCTCGAACACACTCGAGCTAAATTAGGAAAGATATTGGGATTATTTTCTCGCCATTCATTCCAGATTTCGACATCTTTTTTAAGCAGTTTTAATAATAAATTTTTATTATTTGCACTAGATTTTATTTTATTGTATTGATTGAGTTTAGATAAAATTATATTTCTTTCTTCTCTATTTTTAGCGTAATTTAGATCTATTAAAATACCTTCAATTCCCCCTAAAACTGCTGCATAAATAAGAAAATAATTATTACCACCGAGTACCGCATCATATTCTCTTGGTTGCGGTAAATTATCGTTCATTTGGCCAAAAATATATTGATTTTTATAATTTCTATCTTACAATATCGATCGAATTGCATTGCAATCCAAAATAAACTAGATCGGATACTTTTTTTCAAAATTATTGCAATTTAGTAAAATTATCGTCCCTCGATCTCAGTTCGTGATATTATCGAGAATAATATGCTATTATTGGCATCTTTTTGGCAATTTTGAAATCTAGTTTGATTTTTAAGTTTTTATAGTTCAATCTCGATCTACCTGAGATAGTTCGATCGATCCTGCTAGTTTTCAGATCTCGAATAGTTAGAGTTATAGCTTCGATATTTTGCGATCGCACCTCGATCGGTCTTTTACTATCCCAATTCTAAAAAGTAACTAGAAACTTAGTTAAAAGTTAGAACTCGCAACTTAGAAATTATAAACTCTAATCTTAATTTATTCTAATATACAATAAATCCTCATGTATAGCAGAAGGAAGAAGGAAGAAGGATAATCCTTAATATTTAGTAGCCATTTTGCCAACCGAACATGTCCTAACCTTTATTTTAACTGCTGTATCTAGCTATTTTTAGCTCGATAACAATAAATTAACAGAAATAGTATCATCTAGATCGATGACCTAACAATTTATCTCTTAATTTTTTAATGCGATCGCGATATTTAGCAGCTTCTTCAAATTCTAATTGTTTGGCAGCTTCTTTCATTTGCACTTCTAATTCTTGAATTAATTGAGGTACTTTTTCCAAAGGTAGATCGTCAGCTTGGGTATAAATTTCTTCTAATTGTTGGGAGTTCAAACGACGAGAGATATCTAAAAAATTCAGAATTGAATTATCAATTTTCTTAGCGATCGGTTGGGGAGTAATATTATTAATTTTATTGTAAGCAATTTGTATTCCTCTCCTTCTTTCCGTCTCGTCGATCGCTTTTTTCATGCTATCTGTCATGTTATCGGCATATAATATTGCTTTTCCTCTGACGTGTCTTGCGGCTCTACCTATTGTTTGAATTAAAGACCTTTCTGCCCTTAAAAACCCTTCCTTATCCGCATCTAAAATAGCAACTAAAGACACTTCTGGCAGATCCAAACCTTCCCGCAATAGATTAACACCAATTAGTACGTCAAACTCGCCTTTTCTTAAAGCTTGAAGAATTTCGATCCGTTCGATCGATTTTATTTCTGAGTGTAAATATTGTACTTTAACATCCCTTTCATAAAAATACTCGCTCAGATCTTCTGCCATTCTTTTAGTCAAAGTTGTAATCAAAACTCGCTCTTTCTTCTCAACTCTTTTTTTAATTTCCCCTAATAAATCGTCAACTTGAGCTTCAGTAGAACGAACGTCAATTTCTGGATCTATTACCCCCGTAGGTCTAATAATTTGCTCGATAACTCTTTTTTCTGACCGTTCTATTTCCCAATTTCCAGGAGTAGCAGAAACAAACACGCATCGATTTACTTTCTCCCAAAATTCATCAGCTTTTAAAGGACGATTGTCAGCAGCAGAAGGCAGGCGAAAACCATGTTCGATTAAAACCTGTTTTCTAGCGCGATCGCCGTTATACATTCCTCTAATTTGCGGTACTGTAACGTGAGATTCATCGATAACTAAAAGCCAATCTTCAGGAAAATAATCTACCAAACATTCTGGAGGTTCACCCATTTTTCTGCCTGCTAAATGACGAGAATAGTTCTCGACTCCGTTACAAAATCCTACCTCTCGCAGTAATTCTAAATCGTAGCGAGTACGCTGTTCTAATCTTTGCGCTTCTAATAACTTTCCTGCTTTTTGAAGTTCTACTAACCTATTTTCTAATTCCGATTCTATATTATTAGTTGCTTCTGCCAATCTTTCTTCGGGAGTAACAAAGTGACGCGCCGGATAAATACTAATATTTTCTAAACTTTGAATGCTTTTCCCCGTCACCGGATCTAAATATCTTAAAGCCTCTATTTCATCGCCAAAAAATTCGATTCTAATTATCCGATCTTCGTAAGCCGGAACTATTTCTAAAACATCCCCTTTAACCCTAAACTTACCCCTACCTATTTCGATATCGTTGCGAGTGTATTGTACCGAAACTAAATCCCGCAATAACTCCCTTTGGTCAATTTCGAGACCTACCTTTAAAGGTATCGCCGCTTTTAAGTATTCTGCTGGCATTCCCAAACCATAAATACAACTAATAGAAGCAACTACGATAACATCCTTTCTCTCAAACAGCGATCGCGTCGCTGAATGTCGCAGCATATCGATCTCGTCGTTAATAGATGCTGTTTTTTCAATATAAGTATCCGTAACCGGGATGTAAGCCTCCGGTTGATAATAATCGTAATAACTGATAAAGTACTCTACAGCATTGTTAGGAAAAAATTGCCGCAACTCGTTACACAATTGAGCTGCTAAAGTTTTATTGTGTGCCAAAACTAAAGTGGGCTTGCCAATCTTTTCGATAACTGAGGCGATCGTAAAAGTTTTTCCCGTCCCTGTCGCCCCTAACAAAGTCTGAAAGCGATTGTTAGCCTCGATACTGGCAGTTAATTGTTCGATCGCGCTGGGTTGGTCTCCCGTCGCTTGAAAAGGTGCTTCTAAATTAAATCCATTCATCTTTGTAACTCTTCGATCTCCCCCGATCGCCAAGTAAAGCAGTACATAAGTTCTAGATAAAGTTTCTTATATATTATGAATATTTGTTTATTTATTTCTTTTATTTTTATAATTTATTTGCGAAGATAGGGGTGTCTCTATAATGGAGATCGTTCTTAAAAGAAAATAAAGATAGTAAATTTAGGAAATAACCTTACTCGAAGCAAACAACAGTTTTTCAAAGCAAATAGATTTTAATCTCAAGGAGACAAGCATCAATGACAGTTGAAAATCTAGAAACTAACGGTAACCAAACTCAAGAAGAAATAAAACAAACAGAAAATAAAGATTCAGTCGCTTTGTCCGTAAAAGAAAAATCAGACAATTCGCCAAAAGGATTGCAATTAGCTCAAAAACCAGCAATGTTACCCGGAAATCGCCCCGTCGAACCCAGTCACTTACAAGTGATTTCAACTTACAGAAGCGTGGGTGGCTCTCGTCCCGTTACTGCTTCGGGAATGCACATCTCTAGCACTTTGGTAGTGTCTGGAAATCGCCCCATCTCTACTAGCACCCTTGCAATTAGCGAAAGCGTCCACATCATGGGAAATCGCCCCGTTGCTTCCAATCAAATAGATGAAGATCCTGCTGTTTTAATGGGTTATCTCGACTAATTTTCCTTAGCAAACATTTCCCTCGCTCTAACTTAAGATAAATTAGAGCGAGTATTTTTTTGGTAAATTATTTATCTTGTTAATATTTAGCAATATACTACTGGGATAGCTCGTAAAAACAATTCGTTAAGTTTATCTTTAATAAAACTGACTCCGAGCCAACCAATAAATGCGATCGCCACAATTATCGAAATTAGTTCGTGCATACATTGAGTCAGCCAAGACATTGCTTTGGGATTGCTATTGCAAGCAAAAATAAAGGCAAAAAAGATGGTCAATACAGGAATTATGTAGAGAAGACCTTCAATACCAGATAATTCTTCCGAACGTGAATTATTCATGGGTCTATATTAAAAACAATTCGATACAGACATGATGTCTCTGTATTTTTTGTTTGTCAATCGATAACTGAGATTTATTCTCTTTTATTTAAATAATTTCAAATAACTTAAAATCGATCGCCCTTACAAACGAAAATCTTCGATTAATAGCTATTAATAAAAACTTACTCTCGATCGCAATTTTAAAAACAATCGTCAATCTTTGCAAAATTCGATCGCATTTCTCGATTTAAATTTACATTTCTCAATTAGATTAATTTCTAGTTAAGAAGATATTCGCAAAGCCGGACAAACTCGATCGCTGTGTTTAAAATTAAGATCTACTTGATAAGCTGTAGGTCGATCGGTTGGCTGTTTGAAAGTTTGCGATTTAATTTCTGTTTCTGCTTGTCGATCGAAAATTTTATAACCGGAACTTTTAATTAAATGAAGGTCGATCGCTTTACCAACTTCGTTAACAAAAACACCGTAAACAACCGTAGTTTCTAATTTTCTGGCACAAATATCCTGCGGATAAGTACCGCTAATTGTCATTTTTTCTGGATCTGTTCTGCCAATTTTGAGCAGCCAAGTAATATAATTTTGCAAGGCTTCTTTATTGGTAGTATTAGTCGGATTTTTTGTTATCAAATCGACTCGATCGCGGATTTTAGCTTGTAAAATTCTTTGACGGAAATCCCTAATTTCTGCCTGACTTAAAGGATACTCGATCGTCTCTGGTTTGGTTCGAGGGGTAGGAATTGGGTCGATTTTAGCTCGAGTGACTGGTTTTTGACTGGGAGTAGGTCGAGGCGGTTTTTGAGCTTTAATCGGGGGTATAACTGGAGGTGGGGGCGGAATTCGCTCGATCCTAGAGACCGGAATTGGTAAAGGAGCAATTTTAATGTTACTCAACCCCGATCGAGAATTATTAAAATCGGATTCTAGGTTAATTTTTGTTTCAAAATTGCTTAAATCTGGGTAAATAGAGGTAATAGAGCCTCGGGAGGGAGATTGCGGCTTAATGGGTTCGCTCGGGGCGATCGGTTCGGGGTTAAAATTGGGCAAACGAGTAGATTCGATCGGATTTAATCTGGTTATTTTTACTTTTCTCAAATCTTCGGAGCTAGTGCGAGCTGCGAACAAGTTAATCTGAGGTAAAATAACACCTAACAGGATAAAATGAAATGCGATCGAACTTAAAACCGCAATACTATTTGCTTGTATTAACTGATACGATCTGTTCCTAGATATGTAGGACATAGCCCCGATTTTTAGCAACGATTACGTTTAATTTACCAGCAAAAAGAAAGAGAAGATTTATTTTAAGATAAACTTTCGATCTATCCTAAGAAAAATTAGTTCTATCTTAGTTGTACTGGCATAACTAAGTATGTCATTCTTACCCCACCCAAAGGAGTAAAAATTACTGGTAAGCGATCGCCATTTAACTGCATTTGAATGTCGTTAGTCCCTAATGCTTTCAATCCGTCCATTAAATATTTAACATTAAATCCTATTTCAATCCCCTCGCCGCTAATTGTAGCGGACATTGACTGTTGGGCACTGCCTAAATCTTGAGATTCTACAGAAAGAAAAAGTTCTTCAGATTCCTTATCAATATTAAATTTAACTAAATTATTATTTTGAGTTGCCAAGACTGCGACTAATTCTAAACCGCTAATTAACCGCTTCCGCTCTAAAGTTACGGTAATATCAAATTTACTAGGAATTAATTTTTCATATTGGGGATAAATTTCGTCTATTTTACGACTTGTTAAATATTGGTTGCCGATTTCAAAGATTATTTGCGATTCGTCAAAACTGAGTTTAACTAATTTATTTTTATCTTTTTTATCGAGCATTTTTTCCAATTCTCGTAATGCTTTAGCGGGAATTGTTACGGTAAAATTTTCTGAGGTTGCTTCAATTTCTGTAGTTACTACGGCCAAACGATGGCTGTCGGTAGCAGCGAATTCCAATCTATCTTTATTAACAGATAAATTAATCCCAGTTAATACCTTTTTAATTTCTTCGGTGCTGGCTGCAAATAGAGTTCCTTGTAGCCCTTCGCTTAAAATATCGATAGGTAGATCGATACTATGATGGTTAGCGTCAATTTCTGGCAAATCGGGAAATTCTGCCGCATCCAAACCGCGAATTTCAAAATTAGCCCCAGCAGAAATTAAACTAACCTTGTAAGCAATTGTCGTTTCAGCCTCGCTTTCGCTATCGATACTATCATCTTCTTCATAAGCGAGGGTAATTTCTCCAGGAAGCAAACGAGAAACGATATCGTTGAGCAGTTTAGCAGGTAAAGTTATTTTACCACCTTCGATTACTTCGGCACTGAAACTGGTGCGAATGCCAATATTGAGATCGTATCCAGTCAAGTTAATTTGTTGTGCGCGATCGTCTGCAACTAACAAAACATTGCCTAAAATAGGATGAGTGGGACGAGATGGCACTACTCGACTTACTAAAGATAAATTGGTTTTAAGTTCGTTTGGGGTGCAAACTATTTTCATTGGTAAAAATTAAATCTCGACCGGATCTAGTGTACTATAACAATCGCGATCGCAACCTAAAAAATACTCTTGTGGAAAACTTGTGGAAAAAAGAACTATTTACCTTCCATACTGTTAAGTAGGGGGATTTGCAGTTTGGTTTTGTTTGAAAATAAAAAAAGTTTTCCACACTTATCAAAATTATGTAGAGTTAATTTTTATGCAAACTAACGAAATTAATTCGATCGCTTAGTTCGGATAAAGTTTGCGCGATTTTACGATCTTTTTTCTGTAATTGAGTAATTTTATCACAACTATACATTACTGTAGTATGATCTTTGCCACCGAACTCCTCGCCAATTTTTGGTAAGCTAAGATCCGTATGTTGCCGCATCAAATACATCGCAATTTGTCTGGCAAAACTAATTTCTCGTCGTCGAGAATTTCCCATCAAATCTTCGAGAGAAACTTTTAAAGCATCGCTGACTACTCTGACGATGGTTTGCGGAGAAGCCGATACTTTTTCGGTGGTAGGTTTTAAAATAGAGGCGATATTTTCGACACTCATGCTCGAGCCAGAAATAGAAATATAAGCGATCGCCCTGGTTAAAGCACCTTCTAATTCGCGAATGTTAGAAGTATATTGAGTGGCAATATATTCGATCGCCCTTTTTGGTAAAGAGATATTTTCGTATTCGGCTTTTTTTTGTAAAATAGCCATGCGGGTTTCAAGATCGGGTACTTGAATGTCGGCAATTAAACCCATCGAAAAGCGAGAAATCAATCTTTCTTGCAAAGTAGGAATTTTATTAGGAGGGCGATCGCTCGCTAGTACTAATTGTTTGCCAGATTCGTGTAAAGTATTGAAAGTATGGAAAAATTCTTCTTGAGTGTATTCTTTACCTTCGATAAATTGAATGTCGTCGATTAAAAGAATATCCGCAGCACGATAATGTTCGCGAAAACTTTGCATACTATCTTTGCGAATGGCCGCAATTAAATCGTTGGTAAACTGCTCGCAAGAAACGTAAAATACTCTCGAGTTTGGGACTATTTCCAAACGATAGTGACCGATCGCTTGCATGAGGTGAGTTTTTCCCAAACCAACTCCCCCACAGAGAAATAAAGGATTAAAATCTTTACCGAGAGACTCCGCTACCGCTAAAGATGCGGCGTGGGCCATGCGGTTGGTGGGGCCGGCGACAAAGCGATCGAAGGTATATTTGGGGTTTAATTGGGCTAATTTGAGGTTGTAGGTATATAATCCGCCGGAAATATGGGATTTTCTTGGCTGTTGGCCTCCGTTTGCTCCATTTGAATCGGTTTTACCCACTATAGAGATATTTTCTCCTCGATCGCTTTTGAGTTGGATCTTTACTGGCTGGCCGATGGTTTCTTCGACTACGTTGGCGATAATTTGAATGTAATTTTTTTGCAAGTGATTGAGTACGAATGGGTTAGGGGTAGAAATTGTCAAGCAATTATCTTTAAATTCTTTTGCTTTTGTAGTTTTAATCCACGTATCGAAGGTGGGGCGACTCAGTTGCCGCTCGAGACGCTCTAAAACTCGATTCCATAGTTGTTTTAAGGTTAGTTTCACGATCGCTTAAATTACAGTCAATTTTAATTTATATATATATACTTTGAATTAATTGTTTTATTGTATTATCGATCGTGACTCAAATCAGTAACATAGCCCGATCGGGCGATCCGATTTTAAGAATTATCGCTGCTGAAGTAACCGACGTTTTCGATCGGGAAATTCAAAATTTAATCGATACTCTAATTGTTACCGCAACTGCTGCTGATGGAGTCGGTATTGCTGCTCCGCAAATATCTAATTCCTGTCGTCTTTTTATTATCGCTTCTCGCCCCAATCCTCGCTATCCTCACGCCCCCCTCATGCAACCAACTGCAATTATCAACCCGCGGATTATTTCCTGTTCGGGAGAAATTGTCAAAGACTGGGAGGGCTGTTTGAGCGTACCCGGAATTAGGGGAAAAGTGCCGAGATCCGATCGCATTGAAGTTGAATATAGCGATCGAAATGGTCAATTAGTAACTCAGCAATTTACTGGTTTTATTGCCCGAATTTTTCAACACGAATTGGATCATCTCGACGGTATTTTATTTACCGATCGCATTCAAAGCGATCGCGATCTATTTACTGAAGCTGAATATCAAAAATTAATGGCTGGTTAATTTTTTTCGATTCCAAATCGAGTTAAATCTCTTTTTAGTTTCTGCTGTCGCTCCTTCTAACATTAATCGGACGATCGACTCGTAAGCATCTCTCCAAGCTAATGCTAAGGTCGGATTCCAATCCTCTTTTAAATACTCTTTTAAAGTTGCTAAAAGTGCTTCGCCAAAATAAGAATAATATTCGGAACTAGCTCCGTATTTGACGTGACGACCCCCCAATTTTTTTAAAGTTGTTGCGATCAGCTCTGGTTTGTGGATGTTTTTCACTGCCAAAATTAAAGACCCCATCAACATATTGCTTTGTTCTGAAATATTTGTCTTGGCAAACATTGGTTTTAATTCTGGATGAGAGTTCAAAAGATTTTCATAAAAACTAACAGTAAATTTTTCTAAATTAGGTCTGATTTTCTCAAAACTTTCATCTATTAATTGGATTTTTATTGCGATCATTTACTAATTGACTCCCATTTAAAAATCGATCCTTAAAAAAACATTAAATCTCCAGCAAAATTGACAGAGAAAATCGGGGCGATCGACAAGACAAATTTTATTAAGTTATGCACTATATAATTTATTAGCTCAAATACTGCTTTGCGAGCTATAAAAATCTTATTAAGCAAAAAAAATAGGGGCATGAAACAAGTAATCGGCATCGATTTGGGAGGTACGGCAATTAAATTAGGATTGTATCTATCCGATGGAACTTGTCAAAAATCGATCGCTATTCCTACCCCCCAACCTTCTTTCCCAGAAACAGTAATAAAGGCGATCGCTGCTGCTATTAACCAACTCGATCGGGACAAACAAGCTCTGGCGATCGGGATCGGTACTCCGGGCCCCGTCGATGCTACTGGCAGAATTGCTAAGATATTAATCAATTTTGATGGCTGGCGCGACGTGCCTCTTGCAGAAATGTTAGAAGCTCAAACAGGCCTCCCAGCGATCGCTGCTAACGATGCTAACTGTGCTGGTTTGGGAGAAGCTTGGCTCGGTGCGGGCAGAAATTATCGCCATTTTATTTTATTGACTCTCGGTACTGGTGTCGGCGGAGCTATCATTATCGACGGTAAGCTGTTTGTCGGTCATTTTGGGGCTGCTGGAGAGTTAGGATTGATTACCCTCAATCCCGACGGGCCGCCCTGTAATAGCGGCAATCAAGGCTCTTTGGAGCAATATCTTTCGGTTCGTGCTATCCGCCGTCGCACTGGCAAAGATCCGGCAGAATTAGGTAATTTAGCTCGATCGGGCGATTCCCAAGCCTTGAAATTTTGGCAAGAATATGGTAAAGATCTGGGTGCGGGATTGGCTAGTTCGATCTATATTTTGACTCCCGAAGCAGTGGCGATCGGCGGTGGGATTAGTGCTAGTGCTGAATTTTTCTTGCCTGCTGCTAGAGCAGAGGTCGATCGAAGAGTGTTAGCAAATTGTCGCCTCGGTTTAGAAATTTTACCGGCCGAGTTAGGCAATCAAGCTGGGATGTTAGGAGCGGCTAAATTAGCGATTGAAAGGTATGGAAACGATTAAATTTTTAGTTTTGTTATTAACGACTAGCTATCATTTTTTTGCAACATTAAAGGATAATAAAAAATTTCAACCGCCGGGGCAATTAATTGATATTGGTGGCTGTAAGTTACATTTATATTCTCAAGGTGAAGGGGATATTACTGTAATTGTCGACCACAGTTTAGGTGGAATTGATGGTTATTTTTTAATCGAGAAAATAGCTAAAATAACTAAAGTTTGTATTTACGATCGCCCCGGATATGGCTGGAGCGAACCGAGTCAAAATAAACGTTCTAGCCAAGCAATTGCTTTAGAGTTAGATCTGCTTTTAGAAAAAGCAAATATCGAACCGCCTTATATTTTAGTCGGGCAATCTTTTGGCAGTTACAATGTCAGAGTTTATGCTAATTATTTTCCTGAAAAAGTTGTCGGCATGATTTTAACCGACGGACTCCACGAAAAAGAAATGTTAAAAATGCCCGTTTTATTAAAGGGATTGAAACTATTTTTTATGTCCGGTTTTATTATGTCGGCGATCGGCTCTCTTTTAGGGATAGTTAGAATTTTAGGAAATTTGGGTTTATTTGAATTTCTCAAACCAGAATTGCGAAAATATCCCCCGCAAACTTTATTTAAAGTCAAGAGATCTTTCTATTCTCACAACCACTGGATAACTATGTGGCGAGAAATGAACAATTTAGAATTGAGTGCCAAACAAGTCTCTCAAGCTAATGATTTTGGCAACCTGCCGATTATTAATATTAAAGCCAGTACTTTTTTAAAAAGCGGCCCGAGTAATTTTTATATGCCTTTAAAAGAAGTCGATCGCCTCAGAGATCGAATGCACGAAGAACTTTTAAAATTATCTTCTAACTGCACCCAAATATCTGCCGATCGCAGCGACCATTTTGTTTGGGTAGATCGACCGGAAATCGTTATCAGCGCGATCGAAACCCTCTTATTATCGATACGGCCTTAACCTAATCTAAAACTAAAACCTGAAGGGATATTAAGAAGATCTAATTAGATCCGTACTTATTATCCTTTTATTTCTTATCGATAAATTTACAGTTATCTTAAAAAATTATTAAAAAATTTATTTTCGATCGCCCTCAAACTAATCTTGATACTCTTTACTTAATATTTAGTAGAAAATTCATAATTAAATTCCGCAAATAATACGAACAAAAACATCGAGAAAAAGGGTAAATTTTAAGAGTAGAAACTAATTAAATAATTTTAACTAGTTTTTATTATCTACAACCGCACAAAAGACTAGTAGTTTCAAACGTTCCGATTTTTTAAAATAGCAAATTCAATGCAATCGAATGATTTTAATCACAAAGACATTAATTACAATTTATCCCAAATAAATCTTTTGAAAGACCCAATCAAAAACAGTCGATCGACCTTAGATCGTACATCTATAGCTTCAATTTCTTCCGAAACATCTTTAACGCTTTTTAACTTAAAGCATTTAGATGCTCAAAAAAACATTAAAGAAGAAGAAATAGAGCGAGCGATTAAAAACTTCCTATCTTTTAAAAAACCCCAGACTCCAAAAGTACAACAAATATTCTCAGAAGCAACTGAATATCTCCAACTTTTGAATCGAGAAGAACAAATAAGTTCCGATCGCCTGCAAAGTAGACTAAATCAAATTAGGGAAGAATTATTAATAAAAAGTTCTTACTGGCAAACCACAGCAGAATTAACTTATGGTGCAAAAGTAGCGTGGCGCAATAATGCTCGTTGTATCGGCCGTTTATTTTGGAAAGAGTTAATTGTTAAAGATTTGCGCCATCTTCAAACTGCAGAAGAAGTTTTTGCTGCTTGCGTCGAACATCTCGATTTAGGTACGAATAACGGCAAAATTCAACCGATTATTAGCATTTTTAAACCCGGCATTCGCATTCTCAATCCTTTTTTAATTCGTTATGCTGGCTACAAGCAAGAAAACGATCGCATTATTGGCGATCCGGCATCGGTTAATTTCACTAAATTGGTACAAAATTTAGGTTGGCAAGGAAAAGGATCTGCTTACGATTTATTACCCTTAGTAATTCATATTCCCGGACAATTACCACAACTATTTGACTTACCCCCAGAAGTAGTCATGGAAGTGAGTATTTCCCATCCCGAATACGATTGGTTTGAAGAATTAAATTTAAAATGGTACGCGCTTCCGGTTGTTGCTGATAAAGAACTTTCTCTTGGTGGTATTTCTTATACTTGTTGTCCGTTTAATGGGTGGTATATGGGCAGCGAAATTGGTTCTCGTAACTTTGCAGATAGCGATCGCTACAATATGTTGCCAATTATCGCTGAAAAAATGGGTTTAAATACTAATTCGCAGATGTCGCTTTGGAAAGATCGCGCTCTGGTAGAACTTAATATTGCAATTTTACATTCTTTTACCAAGCAAGGTATCACGATCGTCGATCATCATACTGCTTCTCGTCAATTTATGCAGCACATTAAAAAAGAAGCAAAATTAGGTCGAAAAGTTCCGGCTGATTGGGGTTGGATCGTACCGCCAATCTCTGGCTCGGCTACCGAAGTTTTTCATCAAGAATTTAATAATGAATTTCTTTTACCTAATTTTGTAGATCGTTCCCAACCTAATTGGAAAAATGCCAAAAATGGTTGCCCTTTTCACTCATAATCGTTGAAATTAATCGATTTTTAAAAATCATAAATAATTAATTGTTTCAGGAAATAATACTACAATGCAACGTCACATTTTAGAAAAAACTTTTGCTTTAGTTGAAGCAGAATCGCGCAATTTTTCGCGAGATTTTTATCAAAAACTTTTTGCAAAATATCCCAAAGTTAAAAAACTATTTGCTAACACCAATATGGAGCAACAAGAAAGAAAACTTTTCTATTCTTTAGCGATGATAGTTGAAAGTTTTGGTAAAATAGATTCTTTAGAATATATTGTTAAAAATTTAGGAAAAAGGCATTTAAGCTATCACGTAGTCGCCCAACATTACGAATATGTAGGAGATATTCTCTTAGAAACTCTCGAGTTATATTTAAAATCAGAATGGACTCCGATCGTGCAACAAGTTTGGGCAGAGGCTTACGGACAAATTGTTAATTTGATGTTAGAAGGAACTAAACAAGTTTATGCTACTAATTCGAGCAATTACAACGGAGGACATAAACCGATAAAATATATAATCAAACAGCTTAGAGTCGAAGCAATAGCAAGTAAAGCATTAGATTCTGGAAACGATCGCCCCGAAGTAATCGCTCAAAAACTCCTCGATGACGATCGCTTTAAAGAAATGGAACATAAAGTCGGCAAACAAAAAACTTATGAAGTTGTTTCTGATGTTTTAGAACGAGTCAGACGCAAACGAGAAGCTAATTTCAACCAAAAAAAACAATCTTTTTATCGCAACTAAATTTTGGTAACATCAATTAAAGCCAATTACCAATCAAAACAAAACCCGACCAAAAATAAGGTCGATCGAACTGAGATTCTTTTAATAAAGATAATTGTGCGTTCCGTAGGGCTTCAGCTTTATTAATACCAGGCTTTTTTAACTGAAAATACAATCGATCCATTAACAAAACCGTAGAATCATCTTGTACCGGCCAGAGAGTCGCGATCGTACTTCTGGCCCCGGATCGCACCGCAACCCCAGCAATACCCAAAACGGCGCGATCGTCTCCTTCTGCTGTTTCGCAAGCACTCAGAACTAGTAATTCGATCGGATTTTGTCTTTGAAGATCTCTTACACCTAACAATCGGTCTAAATCTTTAACGTTAATTCGGCGATCCCAAGCGAGCAGAAAAGTATCTTCAGCCGTAGAAGAAAATTGTCCGTGAGTAGCTAAATGGACGATCGGAAAAGCATTCAGCCCAATTTCAGTTTGCAGGCGATCGCTGGTAAATTCCCCATCGAGGAAAATTTCTGTGGGAACTACTTCGGCAATTTCTCGTGCTTCTTCTTTTACTCCTGGTAAAGGGGCAAATCCGGCGACACCTTGGGATATTCCGGCAAAAACAGTCCTCAATCTTTCAGGGGATAAAGAGGGAGACTTGAATAATTGTAAACTAGGAGTCAGGGCGACATTATATTTTTCGATCAGGTATTTTTCTCCGTCAAACAGTGCTGCTACTGGCACTCTTTGTAAAACTCCATCGAGTACGAAGACTAATGTTTTAATTTGATTTCGTTCGAGATCCTCCTCGAGGGGGCCGATTAATAAATCGTATAGTTGTTGGTAAGGCTGTTTGTTGTAGCCCAGAGATAAAGAAGGGCCTAAGTCTGAATAGAGATTTGCGACGATCCTTTCTATTTTCGGTACTGTCTCCGACTCAGAAGCAGAAGCATAGTAAGTTAATGGCTGTCCTGGCACTGAGAGGATTAAAGCGAGACGGTCTGATAAAATAATTGAATAAATGACGCTGGCTTGTCGATCGATTTTATCTATTTCTTGGGGCACAATATCCAAACAGGCTTCGCGAAAGTAGTTATTTAATCTGGCTAGTTGTAAGCTTTCAATGACTTTTCTGGCTTGAAGTAAATTTTCCTGGGAAGGATTGTCTTCTTTTAATAGTAAGTCTGCCAATTCTCGATAGACTGGTTCGACACTTTCGCTGAAAGTAAATTGAATTTCATCGCTGACAGCGACAAGATCCCCTCTCAGGGATTGTAAGTTATTCACTGCTTGAGAATATGCCGCGATCGCTTTTTTGGTTTCTCCTCGTTCTTGTAAAATTCTACCTAATTGCCACTCCCACTGATAAGATAAGTCTGGCGAATTAAGTTCGATCGCTTTTAATAGGGCTATTTCTGTTAAAGTTTTCGCTTCTTCAAGCCGATTTTCAATTTCGTATAAATGTCCTAAAGTCCCGTTAGCATAAGATTCTGCCCTGCGATCGCCGATTTGTTTGGCTCTTTTGAGGGCTTTTGTTAGTATTCGATAGGCTACAAGCAGCTTATTATTATTCGGCTCTGGATTTTCTTTTAAATATTTAATTGCATTGTTAGCTAAATTGATTTCTGAGTATATTTTGGTGCGCGAGTTTGGTAGCTTTTCTAAATCTTGTTCGATCGCTGCTGCTAGTTCTTCGTTCCAAATTCCTTTTTCAACAAACCAGTTAAACTGATTTAATTTCGCTCTGACTATTATCGCTGGCTCGTCAGATAAATCTATTGCTTCTTGGTAGTAACTCAATGCTTTAGCTTGCTCTTTTCTGACTCTTTCTAAATCTCCCAAACTCATTAAAATACTGGCGATCGTCTCGGAACTTGTTTGGTTTTGTTTGGCTATTTGCAAACTTGCTGCTAATGCTGCATCCGCTTCGGATAAATTTCCGATTTTTCTGAAAATATTACCTAATTCTAATAGGGTAACTACTTTAATTTTATTTGGCTGGTTTTCTAAATCTTTTTTAACCGCTAATAGATTTTTTCTCGCCCGATCGTACAATCCTAGAGAACTTTGGGCGAGTGCTAAATTGATGCTGCTATTATTTTCTCGCTCTTTATTTTCTAATTCTCGATAAATCTTCCTCGCTTTTTCCCAAGCCTCGATCGCTTTTTGCGACTCTCCGATCGCTAGATTTATTTTACCTAAAACTTCTAAAGATTCTGCGGTTAATTCTTGCTTTAATTTACTGTCTTCGAGGGGTTCGATCCGATTTAAATTAGCTGCGATCGCTTTTTTTCCTTCCTGCCAATTTCCCGTTGCTTGATAAACTAAAGCCAAATTTCTCCGCCCGTTAATTTCGCCGATAATATCTCCTGTTTTTTGATATCTTTTAATCGCTGCTTCGAGGCGATCGATCGCTTGAAAATATTGTTTGTTGCGATAAAAATTTTCTGCTTCTAATTCTAAATTATTAGTTTTTAAATTGACTATTTTTTCGGCTGAATTACAATAATTATTACTTCCTAAAATTCCTAATAATATTCCAGTAAATAATAAGATTTTTTTCATTTTTTTTGCCATTTTAATAATATTTAATATCTTTAAACGCAAACAACAGCAGACTTAACTATCTTATTTTTTATAAATTATACCAAGTTTTTTACCTAATCAAGTCATTTTATTACTTTTGAAAAACCCTATTACCAATTAAAATTAATCTGTCTTTTTTTGACCGTTCGTTCTAAAAAAAAATCTTTTTAGTTTATTTTTAAAGAGCCTTTTGGTCGACAAATATTATAAAATAAAATTGTAAAAACCCTAATGTAATGTTATTGCAAAAATATGCTTTTAATTACCTGATTGTAGCAACAAAAATAAATATTGTCTGAGGAGATTTAATAAGCATAAACAATCATTTTGAATTGACTTAGTCCCTAATATAGATGGATCTAACTTCAAACTTATTCCTTAAGATTTTAGGTTCACCGTCTTTTAAGACGGTGGAAATGGCCGCTTAAATATAGAGCGATCGACTCAAAACTGAAGTCGAAGGGGTTGGGTGAGAATCCGAGCTACCCCTCCGTCCAATTGGCTCTATACTCTATATTTTCTGCCTTGCAGCCAAGCTGCTTGACTTGCTTTGCCAAAAATATCTCAAATAATTACTGAAAAAAGTCTATGGACTTAGATTCTCTGATTAAGATTCTTAACACCAAACTAATAGAAACTAATAATTTACCGTTAAACAACTCACAAAATTTAGTTTTGCGGGGCATCTTAAACTGCCAAACTTACAATCAAATCGCCCGAGAAGCCGGATATAGCCCCGGATATTTTACCAACGTAGTTGCGCCCGAATTATGTCAGCGACTTTCCCAACTGATCGGTCAGCGAGTAACCAAAAAAAATTGTCGCAAGCTTTTGATGGCTTATATGGCGCAGCAAGGGTTGTCAAAAATCAAACCGACAGATCGAAATGTACTAGATCCGTTTTTAGAAAGCAATAGAGAGAATTACTCATCTTGCTATCCTAGCGGAGCGGTCGGGCTAGACTCTCCTTTTTACATTAACCGCATCCCCAGCGAACAACAAATAGCTCGAGAAATAACCAAACCGGGAGCTTTAGTGAGGATGAAAGGGCCTAAAGAAATAGGTAAAACTTCACTTTTAATTAGGACGATCGAAAGAGCTAAACAGCAAAATTACCAGACGATAAATATCAATTTAGAGCAAATCGATCGGGATATTTTAAGCGATATAAATAGATTTTTGCGCTGTCTGTGCATCAATGCAACTTATCAGCTTCAATTGCCATTAAAATTAGACGAATATTGGGATGAAGACTTAGGAAGTAAAATTAGCAGTACGATCTATTTCCAAGATTATTTATTAGAGCAAGCCAAAGCTCCTGTCATTTTATCCTTTGACGATCTCAACTTAATTTTCGAGTATTTGCAAGTAGCGCAGGATTTTTTACCCCTATTGCGATCGTGGTACGAAGAAGCCAAACGTTGTCCTATCTGGCAAAAACTTCGTTTAATTGTCGTTAACTCGACCGAAATTTACGTTCCTTTGAATTTAAACCAGTCTCCGTTTAATGTCGGACTGACGATCGAGTTAGATGATTTTAGTTTGAAGGAAGTTTTACAATTAGCCCAACGCTACTCTCTCAACTGGGATTATAACGGAACTGAAGCCAAACAATTGATGAGAATGGTGAACGGTCATCCTGCATTAATACAGATCGCACTTTATCATCTTAAAAACAAACACGTAAGTTTAGAACGATTGCTGGAAACTGCTTCAACAAGTTTTGGAATTTACCAGAATCATTTGCAGCGTCATTGGATAGTCTTGCAAAAGAATCCCCAATTATTACAAGCTATCAATACTCTGATTGATTTTTCCGAGTCGGTTAAATTAGATCCGATCGTAGCTTACAAATTAAGCAGTATGGGATTAATCTCACAGTCTCAAGAAAGAACCGAACTTAGATGCCAATTGTATCGTCAATATTTTGCTAATGCGATCGGCTTTCGCCGGGAAGAACCGCTTAATTAATAGAAATTTTAGAGAGGAGAGGAAGAGGAGATTTAGTTAAGAATTAATTTTTTAAACTAGATCTTATAAATAAAGATCGACCCAATCGAGATTAAAAATAGATTGATAAATCGGATTGCGAACTTGTAAAAAACCATCTCGTTCGATCGCTATGCCAGATAAAAGTAACTCTTCGACGGCAGAACTATTAAATACTTTTAATTTTTCTCCTTCGATAATTTTTCGGTAAATTTTGAGTAATTCTAAAGCGCGATCGCTAAGAATAATTCGATCGCGAACTGTTCTGAAATGTTCTGGTTCGTCTTGGGATTCCCAATTATTAATAATCTGATTTATTACTAAATTTTTGAGCCATTTTTTTTCACAATTAGCAGGAATATTTAAATCTGAATTGAGAACGAGCTGGCAAATTTTTTGAGTTAAAAAAGGTTGTCCGCCCGTCCAAGCTAAGATTTCTTTTAAGATAGTCTGAGGGTTTTTGATGCGATCTTTTAAACCTAACAGCAAAGGTTGAGCTTCATGCATTTGAAATCCAGAAATTTTAATTAATTTGCCGAGATTAAAGGGAGTTTTTTTATAGTCAGAAATCAAATTATTAGGAGTGGCAACACCGAGGATAACGAAGCTTAAACGCCGATAATTTCTATCGAGCGAACGCTGATTGTAACAGGATCTAATTAGAGCAAAAAAATCGTTTACAGCAAAATTTAATCCTAAAAGGCTATCGATCTCATCGATAAAAATGACAATATTAGGGGCCGAAGCACTATTTTCCGACCTTACTTCAACCAGTAAAACTTCTTCAATAAATCGACTCAATTGCTGAACTAAAGCAATATCTTCGACATCCTTCCACCAAGTCTTAAAATTAACTTTTCTTAACAAGCCAAAACTGCGCCAAAGTTCTGCTATTAAACTTTTATACCATTGCTTGGGGGTAATATTTTCGCTACCAATGCGGGTCATATCGATCGCCCCACAGATATAGCCTTCACGCTGGAGATGGTGCATCATACGAATCATCAGGCTCGATTTTCCCATTTGTCGAGCAGTCAGAATATAACAAAACTCCCCTTGTTTCAATTGTTGGTAAAGATAGCGATCGCAATTTCGTACCACATAAGTAGGAGAGTCCATCGGGAGACTTCCTCCGACTTGGTAACTAAAAGCTGAAGTTTGCTCGGTCTTTTTAAGTAAAGCATTTTCGAATAATAATTCTGCTTGAGTGGCTTTAAGAATTTCTACAGTTTCTGAAAGTTCTTGAGTGCGCTCTTTTACTGTTTGCTTTAAATTTCGATTATAATTTTTTAAGCGATCGTAAAGCAGTGCATTTTCAATTGAAATAGCTGCTTGTGAGGAGAGTATTTTTAAAATTTCAACCCGATCGCGAGTAAATACTCCAGTTGCGAGATTGTTTTCTAGATATAAAATCCCCTTGAGTCGATCGCGATCGAGCAAAGGAATGCAAAGAATCGATTTTAAGCGACGAGCGATAATATAAAAATCGCTGTTGTATAATTCGTTATTAATAGCATCGTCGAGAACCAAATTTTCTCGAGTGTGAATGACATAGCGAATAATTTTGAGGGGTAAAATTGGCGTTTGCTTTTGAGGATCTAAAGCATCGATTGGAATTGATTTTAATAGCTCAATTTTCTGAGAATCGATTTTACTTTCAGCTTCGATCGTCCATTTATCATCTTTTTTTAAGAGTAAACAGCCTTTTTCTGCCCCTGCATTTTCAATAACAGTTTTCATTAATTTTACTAGCAATTTTTCTAAAACTGTTTCGCTAGTAAAAGCACGGTGACCTTTGATAATTGTTTGTAGGTCGAATAATTCTGATTTGCTATCGAGAGTCGATCGAGCGATTATTTCCGGTTTGAATAATTCTCGATATTCATTTTCTAAGGCTCTAATTTTAGCATTTGCGCCCCAACGATTATAACAATGATGGGCATTTTTAAGATAGAGCTTAGCAATTTCTTCCCTTCCTAAACTCAGATAAAATTCTGCTGCTAATTCATAAGCTAAAGCTTCTTCTTGAATATATTCTTGTTGTTTTGCTCCTTGAATTGCTTTTTCGTAAAGTTCTTGAGCTTGCCAATTTTGACCGCAAACTCTCGCTTTTTCTGCTTCAATTAAATCGTATTTATGCTTAAAGTTCATCGGACAATGCTCTGCCCAATATTTCATTTTTGACTGATTTTCTCTGAGTATAAGCGAATCTCGCTCGGTTAAATTAACTTGAAATCGATCTAGTTTATAATTACCTAAAATAGCCAGAGAATAATAAAAAATATGGAGAGTAAAAATGTATTCAGCTTTAATAAAACCAGAATATTTAATTGCTATTTTACTATTTTCTTTTGCCGCAGTATAATCTTTAAATAAATAACAAAGTTGAGCTTTATAAGCATAAATATTAAACAGAGAAATTAGATTTTTTATTTCCAGCAAATAAAGGATTAATTCTCTTTCGTCTGCGATCTTGCCGATTAATTCTTTTTGGGGAGATTCATTTAGTAAAATATCTACAAATTGCCCGCAAATTTTAGTAAGAATTAAAGGATGTTCTTGCTTAAAATTCTCAATGAAATCGATATATTGTTTTTGATTTTTATGGACAGTTTTTAAATCCGTTCCTACGAATAATAAATGTTCGCAATAAAAATTAGCTGAATGGCAAGCAAATTCAAGATCGCCTACTTCTAATGCGGTTTGAATCGAGCGATCGAGGGGTGCGATCGTTTGTTTAAGACGATCTTTTTTATAGGTTATATTAATCGCGATCGAAAGATGAGCTTTAGCAAAAAATTCTTTAGCATTTAATCGCTCTAAAATAAGTAAAGATAATTCTCCTAATTGATAAGCTAAATCGATATCTGGGACGAGCCATGCGACAATATTTCCATAGACAGCATAAGCATATATTACTGGCGGTGAATTGCCATATTTTCGCGAAAGTTCGATTTTAGTATATAAAATGGGTAAAGCGATCGAACTTTCAGCAAAACAAGCAGGAGCGTAAATTAAATTAAGAATCTTCATTGCCATCAGCTTATCTGCATCTTTCATCCCTGGTAATGCTGCTAAACGCTCGATATTCAGCTCTTGAGGAGGGGATTCGAATAAAGATATTCCTAATATTTCTAAGGCTTTGATTCCATTTTTTAAAGCAAGATCGATTTCATTTGTAGCGAGATTAATTTTAATTTTGATTTCGTAAAATCTGACTCTATCTAAATTATTTTGAATATTTTTTAAAACCAAATCGCACAGAGCAGCCGACTTATCTAAATTAGTATTGAGATATTCAGATTCTGCCAGTTGGAAGTAAATATTATAAGTAAGTTCGTAATCTTTTTGCCAGCTATTTTTTGATAATAATTCTCGAGCTATATTTAAATAATTAATAGCTCCTGCATAAGCTGTAGAAATTTTAGCTTTTGTTGCCGCAATTAAATTTAATCTGGCTAATTCCTCCTTTTCTAAATGCTTATACTTAAACCCCCCCTTTAAAGACGGAGTCTTCTTTATACTTAAATTAAGTTGATTGACGACAGTAAAAATTTTATCTGGTTCTGCGGATATATTATAATTTTCTAAGAGTAGTTTACCTATTCGATAGTGAGTTAATTTTTTGGCAGAATCAGGAATTAAACAATAAGCAGCTTGTTGGACGCGATCGTGCAAAAATTTATAGTCAACTCTAACATTATAAAAATTAAAATTATCTGCTTCTGATTCGTCAAAAACTAAAGGAATCTTATAGTTATCAGACTGAGGTAAAATTAAGCCAGCTTCGAGAGCCGGCCAAAGTTCTTTAGCCGTAGATAACTTAGATTTTCGATTAACAATTGCCAAATATTCTAGATTAAAATTATTGCCAATACAAGCAGCTATTTTTAATAGTTTTTGCGTTTCGGGAGGTAATTGAAAAATATTTTTTGTTATTAGTTCGACAATATTATAATTAGTAATACCGATCGCTTGAATTTGTCGGATATCCCAATCTACACGATCGAGATCGGATCGATATTTTAATATATTTTCAGTGATTAATTTTTTAAGTAATTGAGTTAAGAAAAAAGGGTTTCCTTGGGTTTTATTGTAAATTAACTTGGCCAGGTTTTTGATTTTTTTAGAACTTACATTTTTCCCTAAAGTTTCTTCAATTAGTTGAGCAGTATGAACCAAAGCGATCGGTTTAATCTCGAGCTTATTAATAACAGTGCCAGCAGCTTCAATTTTTTTAATAACTTGAATTAATGGATGAGTGGGACTGACTTCATTATCTCGATAAGCCCCGATAATATATAAATATTTGCTATTAGCGGTTAAAAGTTGGATTAAATTTAAAGATGCGCTATCTGCCCATTGTAAATCGTCGATAAAAATTATTAAGGGATGTTCTGGTTGACAAAATACATTTAAAAACTGTTGAAAAACGAGATTAAATCTATTTTCAGATTCTAAAAGTCCTAATTTTGGTAATTCTGGCTGCGAACCAATAATTAATTCTACTTCAGGAATAATATTAATAATTATTTGCCCGTTACCAGCTAAAGCATTTAATAATTTATCTTTCCAAATAGCAATTTTTGCATCGCTTTCTGTTAATAATCGATCGATTAATTTCTGAAAAGCTTGAATCAAAGCGGAATAAGGAATATCAGCTTTAAACTGGTCGAATTTACCAGAAATAAAATATCCTCTAGCCGCAACAATCGGCTTGTGAACTTCATTAACCACTGAGGTTTTGCCAATTCCCGAGTAACCAGAAACTAGAGCTATTTCCGTCGCACCTCGAGCTACTCTTGCAAAAGCATCTAAGAGAGTTTTTACTTCGGTGTCTCGTCCGTAAAGTTTTTGCGTAATAATAAATGAATTACCCCGATCGCGCTTACCTAGGGAAAATTTACTAATTTTTCCTGTATTTTCTAGTTGTAGCAAACACTGTTCTAAATCAAATTTTAGTCCAGCAGCACTTTGATACCTATCTTCAGGATTTTTGGCGAGAAGTTTGATGATAATATCGGATATTGCTGGGGGAATTGGTTTTTTTTGGCAGGGTGGTATGGGTTGTTTGGCGACGATCGAGTGAATTAATTCGATCGCCTCTTTACTATTAAAAGGTAGCTCTTTGGTTAGTGTTTCATAAAAAGTAACTCCTAAAGAATAAAAATCGGTACGATAGTCGACAGAGCGGTTCATTCTTCCGGTTTGCTCTGGCGATATATAAGCTAGATCTGCTTCTGAAAACTTAGAGATACTAATTGTTTGCGGTTCTCGAGCTAGGGTAATACTATTATTAAATCCAGTTAATTTAACTTTTTTATTTTTAGGATCGATCGAGATATTACTGGGTTTAATATTGCTATGAACGATCGCGACTCGATGAATTTCAACTAAAGTTTCTGCCAAAGAAATAGCAAAATTTAAAAAATCGGCGATCCCTATTTCAGTAACTTTAATTAACTGAGAAAGGGGCAACCCTTCAAAATCCTCTAAAATTAAGGCTAAATTGTTTTGATATTTTTCTAATTTATAGGGTTTAATAATGCCGGAGCATTCTATATTTTTAAGAATTTCATATTCTTGTCTTAAGCTAGTAATCTCTTCGATACTAGGAGAGTCATTTTTAAGAGTTTTAACGAGTGCTGCCTGTTTTTCTCGGTGATTTCTTACTCGATAAATATATATTTTTGCGTCTTCATAAATTTTTTTTTTAATTTCTATCGGCGGCACGATCGTCTTCCTTTTTCTTATTAAATCGATAAACACGGCGGGAATATCTGTATTTATCGATTTTAGCTTTTAACAATATAAATTAATCAAAATTAGGATAAATTTCTTCTTCAAAAATCTCCTGAATTTGTCTTTGCATATCTTCCATATCTTGAGTTCTACTACTACTTCTTCTTCTTGCAATATTTTCTGGCTCTCGACTTCTAAAAGACGAAAAATTACTGCTTATAAAGCGATATAATGCTTCTAATGCGTTTTGGTAATCCTCCCTAATGGGAACGTGATATTTAGCTTTCTGAGAAATTATATCTTTAAACCAAGTGGTATGCAGCGATAAGCCAAAATTAAGTTGAGAATAGAATAATTTACATATCGGGCCTTTTTCTTTTAATTTTTCGGCATCAAAAATCCAGATCTGATCGTTGTCAGGAGTAAAAACTGCACAGACAATATAACCATTAGTAGAACTTTCTGCACCATTTTTACGAGGCACAAATTGCGGTGAAAGTACGATATGACCGTTAGGAAATTGGTAGCTATCGGCTATTTGCATCGCTTCGTTTGAAGAGGTATCTAACCGGAACAAAGTAGCAGGAATACCCTCTTTAGCAAGTTCGAGAATTTCTTCGCGATCGATTTCTCTGTATTCATAATCTTCGTAGAGTTTATACATAAAATTCGTCGTCAAATCTTGCCAGAGTCCGTAAGAAATCCAGTATATATTGTCCAACTTTGCTGGAGTCATACCCGTAGAAGGTAAGCGATCGAGGTAAGCAAATAATCCCGCTCCCCAAGTACAAAGCTCATCTTTTATAATTTTAGATTCAATTTGTGGCTCTGTACCCCTAAGATCTATTTCGTAACGTCCCATCTTACTGATATCCATTGCCGATTGTTGCATACCGTGGATATATTCGGGTAAAAGCTGGTTATTGTAAGGAGATCGATCGAAGTCTCGCAGCCATTCACCAACGTGCCAAGCGCAAATATGGGCGACGTGGAGGGTTATTTTATCATTAGGATTGTCATAATCTACTAAAAAGTGACTTGCTTCGCGAGGAATGGTTATTTTCCTAGCTACTACCGTATCTCGGTCTGTTTGCAACTCATCGCGACGTATAATATAAAAATCCGAATTCGGCGAAGGTTTGAGGGTCAAACATTCTCTCAATTTTGCTTCTAGTTTTTTGTTTTCGAGCCAGGGTAAATTAAAAACTTGCTCGATCCCGACAGTAAAAGAACTATCTAAAAGCACGACATAATCTTGAGTCACTCCGATCTGATGCATACTTTGGTTAATTTTAATTTCGTTGCCATCAGGATCGATCGCGCGCCATTTTTTTAGTCTACCTTCACCGTCCCAGCGAATTAAATCTACAAAATCAGTATTGGCCCAACCAACTAGTTTCTCTAACAAAAATTCTAGAAAAAATGATTCTGAAAACATACCTTGTCGATCGCTGTTTTCTAGAAATATCGAGAGAGTTTCTCTTTCTTCGCGAATTTCTTGCTGTAAAATTTCTTGATATTCTTTACCTTCTTCGGTATTAAAAAAACCACTCAGAGATCTACCATAATTAACCGTAAACATCTCCTGTTTGTAAGGATCGAAAGCAGGATGAGCCGTGCTTAAAAGCGGATCGAAAGGAAACGGGGATAAGGGAAGGGTCGATCGCCATTCGTTTCTTTTACCGATCGGACTCAGTAACTTTAATGTTACCGGATCGACTTCGTAGGGACGGCCAGCATCGTAAGTCACTAACAATCTTTCGCTCGATTCGTCACGAAATTTTAGCGGTAGAAAAGCTGTATTTAAAAGATTGCGCGCGCCAAATAGATAAGAAAATCTAGCAACTCCATGATTGCGAAATTTAACCAGACTGCGAAACGGGAAAAACCAAGTTTTCTCAATTTTTTCATCTAATATATAGTCTGGTGGTTTCATAAGTTTCGTTTTCAGCATCACTCGATCTCCTCGAGTAAAATCAAATCGATAAATCATGCCATCGCCACTTAATAAGGTGTTTCCGTCTCGACCTTCAGAATCGATCGTTCCAACTGGCGCGACCATAAAAACATAACCTTGCAGATCTGGGGGTAGTTCTCCCTCAATAATCGCCATTTCTTGATTGTCAATTTCTTTTCGTCTGGAATCCATAATAGGTTCTGGAACTTTCCAAAACCCACTTCTTGATTCTACATTCATTTTTTTTGAAGATCCCTAGCTATAATTACTTGTTATTATCAGAGTTTTTGACTATTCTAAATAGAAAAAAAATATTAATACATTTATTGTTTATCTCTGTTTAGTTAACAGGATTAAGATTTTAATTTATATGAGTTTTTATATGAGATCGATCTTAGTTTAATGTTGCAATTTTTAAGTTATTATTTTTTAAGAACTTAGTCGATTGTCCCCAAAATTTAAAAGCTAGGAGGTTGTAAACCTTATATCTAACTGTAGCGAACGCTCGCAAATCTAAAATATAAATTTCCAATCCGATCGTTAATTTAAACGATTGCGATCGCTAAATTATTTTTTCTAAAATCTAGCGATCTTAAATAAATGATTTTAATTTTTTTAATTAATTTTAGGGAATAAAAATAAAAAAATGTCCGTTATCGAAAATGCGCGCTATCAATATAATTTACATTTTTCGCTAATCGTTAACAAAAATTCAGAGCTAAAATTAGATATAGAAAAAATAGATCGAAAAATTGCCTTAACACTCCTAAACAAGAATAAAGCCGAGGATTTTTCTTTTTTTAATGCCATTTATTGGGGGTCGCCAAAAGCAAATAGTTTATCTTCAGGAGCAAGAATAGATTATGTCTTGAAAATTTTAAAATAATGCTCCCGATCTAAAAAAAATCAAGAAAAAGAAAAGAGGAAGGGCAGATTATTCGAGATTTTAAGCCTTTTCCTCTCTTAAGATTATTCAATCTTTTTTAACAATAAAGCCTCGCTATTAGACAATTCAAAACGACGTAAATCTTCTAAATTATTATCGCGATCGACTCCGGGAGTAGCCAGAGAAACTTCCCATTCAGATATATCTAACTGCAACCAATCTCCTAAAGTAATATCGATCGGTTCGCCTTCTAAATGGGCTACCATTGCTATTTGTTCGGAGGGATTTTCAGGGTTAGCACGAACGCCATAAAAAATAGTGCGATCTTCTTCGCTAATTTTATTAAAGCGATCGGTAGACATTAAATTTTCGTTCAACCAGGGGCGATCGCGGCGAAATTGGCGTAAATCTAATTTAAATTTACTCAGATCTCCATCTACATCTTCGAGATAGTGAGAAACATTACAAACTTCGTAGCAATCTTCCATAAACATTAAAGCAAACTTTTTAAAATGCGCTACATTTAGCCTTCTGATATACTCGATTATTTCGGGAGTATCTAAGAACTTCATGTAAAAAAGATCGGTCTCAGAAATATCGACGCTATCGTCTTTAATTAAATAGTGAAAAGTTTGAATTACCGCCAAAAGATCGTAATTGTTATCGAGCATAATTTTTTCTAACAATCTGCCGAAAGCCCGCAGTTGTTCTAAAGTTTTAAACCCGAGGGATTTTAAGCGAGAAAAAACCCATTTTTCTTCGAATAATTCAGGGGTAATTTGCCACTCTAAAAAGCCGACTTCTTCGGAGACAACTTTAACACCATAGCGATCGTCCGTATTGCGGAAAAACATCCAAGGCGCGCGGATGGTACAATTAATAAAATCCATTGGCAAACCTGGAGAAAAACCGTAAACCCACAAAGTAACAGCCGGACTGTCGTAAGCATGGCGAATTACTTCGGTTAAATTATCTCCCAATTTCCAATTAATTGGTTTGCTAGGATCTACTTGCGAGCCGCGTCTGAGAGTATCGTGATTGCCGCAACCAGTAATCCAGCGATCGCCTTGATAAATAACTTCGCAAACTCGCCGCCATTTTCGTTCCCAAAAACCTTTTAAAGTAGGAGTATTGTGGGCAAAAATTAACGGCCCCCATTGGTAGGACTCGGGTTTGAGATCGATTAATTCGCGATATTTAGATTTTTCTTCCCAACCTTCTTCGGGCCAGGGGCGACCGTCTTCGTATATAGTAAAGAGTAGTCTTTTGTAGCCGTTTATTTCTTGAACGACATCGCTCATCGCCAGTAGATAAGCATCGTCTTGTTCGACTCTTCCGGTTAGAGGGTTAAAAAAGCGAAAATCTTGACCGCCATCGACGCGAATACCATCGGCCCCGGTATTAATTTTACGGCGTTGCATTTCCAAAAAGATCGCCCTGACGTTCGGTAATTGATGGTTAAGATCTTGACCGTACATATTCGGGCCTTTAAGATACTGACGGTTAATTAATAATTCTGCTTGGTTGTCAGCATGACCGTAAACTAAATCGTAGATAATTTGAATCGGCCCGGTGGGAAAATTGTGTAAAGTGGCGATAAAATCGTTTAATTCATCGGGGCGCAAACTCGATAGAATTGCTGAGTTAGTAGCAGTAGATCCGAGAATGGGAACGTCATAACCCCAGTCTTGAGTATTAGGTTTGTATAATTTTATCGGCGATCGATTTAAGGGTGGCAAGATGCCAACTTTCGAATCTTTTTCAGCAAAACGGAAAAAGTCACTTTCTCGCTGATAATTTTCTCGATATTCGATCGGCGGTTCGATCGGCAATAATTGAATTGCATCGTAACCGATATAGTTTTCTTCTGCCGGAGTTAGGGGAATATTGGCTTTTATTTTGGCGGCAATATTGCTGTAAACTTGATTCAATCCCTCGATCGTACCTGAAGGGGAAGCAGTACCGATATGAAGCTGTAAAATATTTATCGGCGCGCCAATTCTAGGTATTTCTTCATCGTCGGAGGCTGAAGTAAGCTTAAAATATTCTAAATCTTTTCTTTGGGCTTGCAAACTTTCGATGTCGTAAACTTCTGCTGGTGCGAAGATGCCAAAAGGTAAAGAATAGGGAAGTATATCTCTAATAGTTTGTAATTGCCCTCTTTGATTGTAATAGCGCAGCCAATAAAAAGAACCTGCTTGTTCTCTATTTCCGGCTTTCATTCCCGCAATTACGCCCCAAAAAAATTCGCCTTGTTGTTTTAAGCGCAGACAATCGCGACGAAAATGAACTGTTTGCACCGGCGATCGCCAATCAATTTTTTCTAAGGGGGTAAATACTTCTAAATATATATCCCTGGGGCGCATTACTTCCCCGGTTAACTCTGGTGTCCAAAAACCTATTTCTGTCAAACCATCCTGACGATAATGTGCCCCTAATTTCTTGGCTATTGCTTGACCTTTTTCAAAAATAGTAGCATCTGAATGTTCGATCTCTTTAACCCAATTTATCAGTTCTTCAGTTGCATCTTCAGCAAGTTTGACAAAAGCTTCTGTTTCGACAACCATGATGGTAATATGCTCTAAGTATTATTTCGATAATGTTTAAACGATACAGCAAAATTAGCCTCGATTATTAATCTTGCTGTGGATAGTTACCAAAAAAATCTAGCAGTTTTACAAATCGATCTTTAATCTCTATCTCTTCGGGTAAATTTGACCGAAAGGTGGTTTTTGCTAAGATGTTCGTGGACTATTGCCCTGCTGGGCTGTTGAAAAATTTAAGCAATTATTATTGTCTATTTTTGAGACAAGATAGATATTTTGCCTGTTTTGATAAGATTTGAGGATGTTAAATGCGAGATTTTAAATCTATTGCAAATACAAATTACGAGGCGATCGTCATAGGCGGCGGTATAAACGGCTCTGGGGTAGCACGAGATGCGGCTTTGCGCGGACTGAAGACTATTATAATCGAAAAGGATGATTTTGGCAGTGGCAGCTCGAGCTGGTCTACTCGCTTGATTCACGGCGGTTTGCGCTATTTAGAATATTTTGAATTTCCTTTGGTGCGGGAGTCTTTAAAAGAGCGAGAAATTTTATTGCGGATCGCTCCTCATTTAGTAAAACCCTTGTTATTAACCGTACCTGTTTACGGCGATCGCTCTCGTCCTTATTGGAAAATTTGGGCGGGAATGATCCTCTACGATATCTTTAGCTTCGATAAGACTCTTCCTACTCATCAGATGCTTTCTAAAGCTAAATTTAAACAGATTTTTCGTTCCCTCGATCCGGAAAATTTAAGCGGTGGGGCGCAATATTACGACGCTCAAGTAGCTTATGCTGAAAGATTGTGTCTCGAGAATATTATCTCAGCAAAAGAGGCCGGCGCGGACGTACTTAATTATGTCAAAGTAACTCAATTACACCGTCAAGGTAATAAAATTACTCACCTCACTTGTAAAGATATGCTGACGGGAGAGGAATTTACTGTTAAAGGTACGGATAACTCGGTTGTAGTTAATATTTCCGGCCCTTGGGTAGATGAAGTCTGTCGCTCGGGTAAAAAAGAAGCAGAAAACGCACCGATCGGCGATAATAAAAAAATCGGCCCGACTAAAGGAAGTCACGTTATTGTCGATCCTTTCCCCGGCGCGCCACCAACCAGTCTTTATGTCGAAGCTAAATCTGACGGTCGTCCTTTCTTTATCGTGCCTTGGTTGGGTCAATATTTAATCGGTACGACGGATTTTCCTTACAAAAAAGATCTCGACTCGATCAAAGCAAATAACGACGAAATCGATTATCTTTTAACCGAAACTAACAATATTATTCCCACTGCTAATTTATCCCGCGAGGATGTAAAATTTACTTATTCTGGGGTGCGTCCTTTACCTAATGCCGAAGGTAAAAAAGCAGGCAGTATTACCCGCGCTCACGTTCTTTTCGACCACTCTAAAGAAGGTGTCGTTAATTTAATTTCTTTAATCGGCGGCAAATTAACTACTTTTCGTCAAGTCGGCGAAGAAGCAGTCAATACAATTTTACGCAAACAAGGTAAATCTGTTACCACATCTAAAACAGAAAATCAACCTTTGCCCGGATGTATTTTACCGACCGATCGCAGAATTCAAGCCACTGTGGAACGTTACAGCGATCGCATCTCTAAAGCAAGCGTCGATCGGCTCTTTTCTATTTACGGCTCGAGGGCGATCGAAGTTTTAGCCTTAACTGACGAACACCCGGAATTAGCCCAAACTATTACGCCCAAATTACCGGATATCAAAGCACAGATAGTGTATGCTGTCAAGTCCGAATTTGCAGCAACTTTAGTGGATATTACCCGTCGTCGTACTACTATGGCGATGCAAACTAATTATGGCTTAGATTTACTGCCAGTATTGAGCGATACTTTGCAAAAATATTGCGGTTGGAGCGAAGAAAAATGCGATCGAGCTTGTTCGGAGTATATTAGTTTCATGAAAGCTAATTGCATTCCTGATTTTGAAACAAGTTTGACCGAAACTGACGCACAAGAATTGATCGAAACTGTCTAAATATCAAAGAAGCTTTGGAGTTTTGCTACTTCGGAGCTTCTTAAAAAATTGCCCTACAAATACATATAAAATATTTAGAGATTTATCCTCAATAACTTCTAGAATAATACTATTTTTAAGAAATAAGGTTACAGATAAAATAAATGATTCTTACGACTTTTTAACTATTATCCTAACTCCTGACTCCTGTACGAACGTACCATGGTACGTACCTACTAAATTCTCTAAGGTAACAATATGAAAAAGATTTTGAAAGGATTAATTGTTAGTTTAACCATCGCGATCGCTCTAGTTTATAATACTCCAGTTTTAGCCGCAGATTTGGCTGAAGGGGCGAAAATTTTTCAAGCACAATGTGCTGGTTGCCATCCTAATGGAGGTAATATTATCAGACGGGGTAAAAATTTGAAATTACGAGCTTTAAAAAGAAATAAAGTAGACTCGATCGAATCTATTTCCGATCTAGTAACTAACGGTAAAAATAATATGTCTGCTTATGGCGATCGGCTTTCTAAAATAGAAATTGAAAATGTTTCTAATTATGTTTTAAAAATGGCTGAAAATAATTGGCG
>CAYWIH010000037.1:0-27781 GCA_964458305.1 uncultured bacterium
ACTAAAATGATTAAATAAGGACAAAAGCGATCGTGCATGAATTAGAAGCAATAATTTTAGCAAATAAAAACAGTCTTCAAAAAAAAGAAACTACTTTTCTGGCCACGATAGTTAATACTTTAGGCTCTACTTATCGTCAAGTAGGAGCAAAAATGTTAATTACAGAAAATGGCGAAATGGTAGGGACTTTAAGCGGTGGTTGTGTCGAAAATGATATCTTTCACTACACCAAAAGAATAATAAAAAAACCGATTTTAATCGATTACGATGCTACTTCGGCAGAAGAAGATTTGAATTGGGGTTTCGGATTGGGTTGCAAAGGAGCGGTAAAAATATTATTAGAAAAACTCGATCGAGCTTCAAATTTATCTCCTCTCAATTTAATTTCTCAATGCTTAGAAAATAAACAAAATGGCGCGATCGCTACTGTTTTTTCTGTAGAGGGTAAAATAGATTTAAAAATAGGTTCTCGTTATCTCATTTATCCCGACGATACGATTAAAACCGACATTGAAAATCTCGATCTTAAAAATGCGATCGCTAACGATACTATTACCGCTAAAAATACCGGAAAATCTACCGTTAATAAATACCATTTACCATCGAGTAGCGTAACCGTATTTATCGAAGTTATTAAACCTCCCACCTCTTTAATCGTTTTTGGTGCCGATCGAGATGCCTTACCCGTGGTAAAATTAGCTAAAGCGATAGGATGGCAAGTTACTGTCGTTGATTGTCGCGCTTTAGCCGAAACCGATCGAAGATTTGCAATAGCCGATCGAATTATCCTCACCAGTCGCGATATCCTTAACCAACAAATATCAGTCGATGAAAAGACTGTAACCGTCGTCATGACTCACAACTATTTCGACGATCGCGAGATTATTAAATTCCTTCTTCCTACTTCTATCCCCTATTTAGGTGTGATGGCTTCAAAAAATCGTATCGCTAAAATAATACAAGAATTAAATCCCCCTCAAAGCCAATTAGCAAAATTATACAGTCCGATCGGTTTGGATATCGGCGCAGATACCCCCGCAGAAATTGCTAGCGCGATCGTTGCTGAAATTCAAGCAGTCTTAGCAAATCGTAATGCTGGCTTCAACAAACATCGCTCTTTACCCCTGCATCAAAGATCCGAAGTTCGACAAAAACAGGTCAATCACCAAGCAAAGGTCTTGACATTTGAACAAAAATAAAGTAAGCATAATTATTCTAGCGGCTGGTGCTTCGAGAAGGATGGGTCAACCCAAGCAATTATTACCCTATCGAGGAGATCTTTTACTTAATTACGTAATAAAATGCGCCCTATCATCTTCTGGAAAACCAATAATAGTAATATTAGGAGCAAATGCCGATCGAATAGAACCAGAAATAGATCGATTTGCGATCGAAATAGTTCAAAATAAAGAATGGAATGAAGGAATTAGTAGTTCGATTCGTTGTGGAATTGAATATATTAAAAAGCATTTTTCAGAAATAGAGGGAACGATTTTTCTTACTTGCGATCAACCTTTTATTTCTCCTAAAATTATTGCTCGATTAATTGCTGTTTATAATGATAATAATAAACTTATAATAGCTAGTAAATACAGAGAAACCATCGGCATACCAGCTTTATTTCCGAGCAGTTTTTTCCCAGAACTAAGTAAATTAAAAGGCGATCGAGGAGCAAAAAAAACAATTCAAAAATATCGCGATCGAGTGGTAACAATAGAGTTTCCTCGAGGCGAAATAGATTTAGATACGCAAGAAGATTATCGGCAATTTATCCCAGATTAAAAATCAATTTTCTTCTTTAGCTTTTTCCATTCTTTCTTTAGCTGCTTCCAGCCTTTCTTCAGCATTAGCCATCACAGCATCGATATTTTCTAAAAGTTCTCCTGGATGATTTTCTAAAATTTTAGTCGAGAGAGAAATGCGATTTTTATAATCATCAACCTCGACCACCATTACTTTAATTTCCTGTCCGATTTTAAATAAAGTATTCAAAGAATCGATGTGAGAATTGCTAATTTGCTTGATATGTAACAAACCAGTAATACCATTCAAATCGACAAAAACACCATAAGGTTTGATGCTGACTATTTTACCCTCGCTCAATTCTCCTGCTTTGATCTGTTCGATCGCCGAAGCCCGAGCTATTTCTCTTTGGGATAAAATCAAGCGATTGCGTTCGCGATCGACCTCTAAAAAATTAGCAGTTAACAATTGACCCACTAAAGACTCGAGATTATCCTTTTGGATCGAATGCGATCGAGGAATAAAACCCCTCAACCCTTCAACTTCACCAATTACACCACCGCGGTTGACACCAGTTACTCGCATTTCTACAGCTCGGCCGGCTTCTGCTATTTCGCTGACTCGCTCCCAAGCCGCTTTTAATTCTAATTGACGACGAGATAGAGTTACTTGTCCGTCAGAATTTTGTTCCCGAACGATCATAAAATCCATTTCAGTATCGGGAGGTAAAAACTCAGAGAGATCTTCTACTTGTTGCAGAGAAACCTCTCTTTTAGGCAAGAATCCCGTCGACTTGCCGCCGATATCGACAAAAACTCCGTCGTTAGTATATTCGCATACCGTGCCTTTTACTATTTGTCCTTTCTCAAATTGATAGTCGTGTTGCTCCAGCGCGCGAGCAAAATCATCCATAGTAAAGGATGCTTTAGAATCTGGAGTTTGGTTGGATTCTGAGTTCATAATAAATCGAGCGATCGAGGATCTGTGTAAGAGGACAAACAACTTATTGAAGAGTTTTCTGATATAACTCTAAAACGTGCTCCCAAGCATCTGCTGCTGCTGCTTTATTATAACTATCGCGTCGGTCGCAGAAAAAGCCGTGAGTGGCATCTTGATAACGAAATATGTGATGGGGAATTTCGTGTTTTTTTAATGCAGTCTCGATCCGATCGACATCTTCTGAGGGAATCAGAGGATCTTGCATCCCAAAAAAGCCATATAGAGTACCTTTTATTGCAGGAGTTTTACTAATAGTAGGTTCGCCCCCTCCCGGAGTTGAATTAGCAATTCCCGCACCGTAAAAAGAAGCAGTAGCTTTAATTTCTGGGTTAGTTGCCACTAAATAAACGACATGGCCGCCAAAACAAAAACCGATCGAGCCAACACCATCTTTTTTGACTTCGGGTAAACTGTAGAGATAATCGATGGTTGCTTGGATGTCCGATTCTAGTTCTTTTGCCTTGGTTTGCTCTTTATATTCTCTACCTAGTTTGAGATCTTCTGGAGCGTAACCTACCTCAAAACCAGGAGCAACCCGTTGGTATATTGCCGGAGCGATCGCTACGTACCCTTTTCGAGCTATCCTTTGAGTTACGTCTCTGATATGTTCGTTTACGCCAAAAATTTCTTGAATTACGATAATACCAGGATAAGATCCCTTTTCTTGAGGAGATGCCAAATAAGCATCGATCGCCAGATCGCCGTTATTGACTTTGACTTGTTTGCCGTTAATTTCCAACTCTGCCATAATTTATTACTTGGCCTGTTTGCTTTTTCATTTTAATTGCACCATACAACTAGCAAATAATCTATTAAATCGTTTTAAGTTAGATATTTACGAGTTTCAAAAACAATGCTACAATTTCACATCCAACCAGATAGTGATATTCCTGCTTCGAGACAACTGTTCGATCAAATTCAGTTCGCGATCGCTTCGGGACAATATCCCCCTAGCCATCGTTTACCCAGTACCAGACAGTTAGCGACTATTACCGGATTGCACCGCAATACGATCAGTAAAGTTTATCGTCAATTAGAAGAAAACGGGTATGTAGAATCGATAGCAGGTTCTGGCATTTATGTCAAGGCTCACGGTCATGAAGGCGGGAAAGAATTGGAAACACCCATCTTAGATCGGCTCGATCTAGCCAAAAACTCAATTAAGAAAAATATAGATGAGTTACTCGCTCTAGGTTGTAGCCTTTCTCAAGCCAAAGATTTTTTTAGTGCAGAAATTGAATGGCGTTTGCGTTGCAGTGCTAAAGTCTTATTGAGCGTTCCCGAGCGAGATCTCGATGCTGGAGAGTTAATGCTAAAAGAACTAGAAGAAGCACTAGCAATCCCCGTTCAGTTAGTAACATTAGAAGAACTGCCGAAAGTCTTAGAAAAAGGACAGTGCGGCACTGTAGTCACCAACCGTTATTTTATCACCGAAGTACTGCAAGCTATAAATCCCGACAACGTTCGCGTCATTCCGATCGATATTTACGATTATATTAAAGAGTTAGAGATAGTTAAAAATCTACCCACAGAAATATGTTTGGGAATTGTCAGCTTGAGTGCGGGAACTTTGAGCGTGGTCGAAACAATTCTTCACAGCTTGCGCGGTAACGATTTGCTGATCATGACAGCCCAAATTAAAGATACTTACAAACTAAATGCTTTAGTACGCAGTGCCCACACAATTATCAGCGATCGAGTCAGTTACGAACCAGTCAAAAAAGCTGTCATAGAAGCTAGAGAAGACTTAATCAGACTGCCCCAAGTTATTTGCAGCGAAAACTATATTAGCACCAAATCGATCGAGCTGCTCAAACTAGAATTAGGATTGGGTGGAGACTTAGAAGACTAAATTTATTCGATCGAAATGGCACATAATATCGTAAATTCTAAGAGAAACTATATAAGTTAATCGCAATATAAATATGGCTCTCAATCGCCGCAATTTCTTACTAGTTCTCGGTACTACAGCAGGTGCTATAACCCTTAAAAGTATTTATAACTCCAATCCTGCTAGTGCAGAAACCAGCAGATCGCCAAGAAATCAAGAAACTTACGAATTTACTGCCTTACCTTACGATTACAACGCGCTAGAGCCTTATATCGACGAGCAAACTATGCGCTTCCACCACGACAAACACTATGCTGGCTATACCAGAAACTTAAATAAAGCCGTCGATCGCTATCCCAGTTTACAACGCCTCGATGCCGAAGAATTAATCACAGATCTCGATCGACTCCCCCAAATAATACGGCGCACCGTTCGCAATAATGGCGGCGGCTACGTCAATCATAAAATGTTTTGGGAAATCATGAGTCCCGATGGTGGTGGCGAACCAAGAGGTAGATTAGCCCGCGCTATTATCAGAGATTTTGGTAATTTTGACAGATTTAAAGAAAGTTTTAATCAAGCCGCTCGCACTCGTTTTGGTAGCGGTTGGGCTTGGTTAGTAATGGATCGAGATGGTAAACTGTCAGTCAGCGACACGCTCAATCAAGATAGTCCCTTAATGGACGGAAAATACCCCGTCATGGGTTTAGATGTTTGGGAACACGCCTATTATCTAAAATATAAAAATGCTCGCGCAGAATACATCAATAACTGGTGGAATGTAGTTAACTGGAGAGAAATAGAAAAACGCTATTTACTCGGACGCAGAAGCCCAGTATTTAGCAATACTAACAATTCTTCCCTATCATAAGAGTAATTATGGCGCGAGGCGATCGAATCTACGTTTATCGAGAATTTATCAATCTCGAAGGAGCATACAGACATTACGGGATCGACTGCGGTGATGATACTGTAATTCACTATCGCAAACCCAGCGAGACGATCGAACGCACGACTATATCTACTTTTGCAAGGGGCAATCAAGTCCACTTACAAATCGAAGAAGAAGTCCAATTTTCTTTCTTACCAGATATTGTCGTGCATCGTGCCGAAAGTCGGCTCGGCGAACGTAAATATAATTTATTATTTAATAATTGCGAACACTTCGCTAGTTGGTGTAAAACGGGTATCAGCGAAAGCAAACAGATTAGTAATTTTATACCCGCGATCGAGTTAATCGATACTCACGATCTCTACCAACCTCTGAAAATGGCTTTTCAAGAATTCGATTCTCAAAATAATGCTCGCAGGTTGTTAAATGGTGCTTTAGCTGATATTAAAGCACTTTGGGAGGAAGTTCAGCCTAAATATAATTATGCTATCGAAGAAATGAATTCTTGGCATCAAGTAGCCGCAGAAGCAATCAAACACGATCGCGAAGATTTGGCTAGAGTTGCCTTACAACGTAAATTAGAATACAAGCATAAAGCAACTTTTCTCAAAGAAAAATTAGATAAATTAGCCGATATGACTGAAACTCTTTTACGTAACAGTAACAATTTATAAATCGATGTTTATAAATTTACTTAGCAATCTCAACGGTTGGGTGGTCAGTTTATGTCAATTATTAGCACTGCTTGTAATTGTTATAGGAATAGTTAAAGCTTCAATTATTTATTGTAAATATATTTTTTCTAATTCTCGTTCGACGATCGCCTTTCAGGAAAGTCGTTTAGAATTGGGTTATTCTTTTTCTTTAGGTCTGAGCTTTTTGGTGGGAGGTAGTATCTTAAAAACTACGATCGCCCCAACTTGGAACGATATCGGTCAATTAGCAGCAATTATCGGCTTACGAACGGTATTAAACTTTTTTTTGCTCCAAGCAATTCAAACGGGTTCGAGCGATTGCGATCGAGAATCAATCGTCCGACAATCCCATTAATCTTTTTAAATTATGTAAACAAGATTTAGCAATTTGCAAACAATTAGCTAGACTGAATTTAGAGGGCAATAACTAAAATTTAAGAATATTAAAGCGAAAAAAATCGAGCCAATAAAAACCAATTTTTCGGAAAAAAACTAATTGCCCCGATAAAATATACAACTTAAAAAATATTATCTTGGAGATAACGACTATGGCAATTACTCGTTGGCAACCATTCCAAGAGATAGAACGCTGGGATCCGTTTCATTGGGAACCGATGCGCGAAATAGAATCTTTACAAAGGCAAATGAATCGCTTATTCGATCGCCTCGTACCGACTACAAACGGAGAAAGTAGCAGTATTGATTTTATCCCAGTTGCGGAAATGGAAGAAACCGCAGATCGACTGATTTTAAAACTAGAAATTCCAGGTTTAGAAGCAAAAGATCTCGATATAAAAGTAACAGAACAATCGGTATCGATCGCGGGAGAAAAAAAATCGGAAACTAAAACAGAAGAAAAAGGGATGGTGCGATCTGAATTTAGTTACGGTAAATTTGAAAGGCTAATTCATTTACCAGTTCACATCCAAAGCGATCGAGTCAAAGCAGAATATAAAAACGGCGTTTTACACCTCAATTTACCAAAAATAGAACAAGAAAAACGCAAAACTATCAAAGTAGAAGTAGTTTAATATTTTGCTTTTCGCTCGCTCGCTAAAATTAAAAATTGACAGTAAATATAGTCGTACAAAATCGAATCAGGACAATTTAAAGTTACTGTTTATTCTCTAGCAAGGAGAATGGAAGTATCAGTAAAAAAATGTTCGTTAACTTTTGTGCGGTGTTATGGCTGTCATTTTTTTATTATTTCTTAAAATTTTAAATATTTATAAAAACTTCAGAAAGTAACTCGCAGAAATTTAGTGATTTCCAGCTCTGATAATGGAAATCTGACATATACTTTTAGCATTGTTGCAATAAAATCCGAGCGAAAATAGGTAATAAAAAAATATGCGAGTTTTATTAATATATCCAGTATTTCCGAAAACTTTTTGGTCTTATGAAAAAATTCTTGAATTAGTCGATCGCAAAGTATTATTACCACCATTAGGATTAATTACAGTAGCAGCAATTTTACCCCAAAAATGGGAATATAAATTAGTCGATCGCAATATCCGCAGCGTCACAGAAGCAGAATGGCAATGGGCAGATATAGTAATTATATCGGGGATGATCGTCCAAAAAAACGATTTACTCGCACAAATAGCAGAAGCAAAACAAAGAGGGAAACTAGTCGCAGTTGGAGGGCCTTATCCTACCACTTTACCTTCTGAAGTCGCCGCCGCAGACTTTTTAATTTTGGATGAAGGAGAAATTACCCTCCCGATGTTTGTCGAAGCGATCGCTCAAGGAGAAACTAAGGGAATTTTTCGCACCACAGCAAAACCCAGCGTCACCGAAACACCAATTCCACGCTACGATTTATTAGAGCTAGATGCATACGACTCGATGTCGCTCCAATTTTCTCGGGGTTGTCCGTTTCAGTGCGAATTCTGTGATATCATCGTTCTCTACGGTCGCAAACCTCGCACCAAAACACCGGCCCAATTATTAAAAGAATTAGATTATCTCTATCAATTAGGATGGCGACGCTCTGTATTTATGGTAGACGATAATTTTATCGGCAACAAACGCAATGTAAAATTGTTGCTAAAAGAATTAAAAACTTGGCAAGCAGAACATCAATATCCTTTTAGTTTTAATACAGAAGCTTCGATCGATTTAGCTGCAGATCCAGAATTAATGGAATTGATGGTAGAGTGTAATTTTGGCGCGGTATTTTTGGGAATCGAAACCCCAGATGAAGATAGCTTAGAATTGACGAAAAAATTTCAAAATACCCGCGATTCTTTAACGGATTCGGTCGATAAAATAATTCGTGCTGGTTTGCGGCCGATGGCAGGATTTATTATCGGTTTTGATGGGGAGAAAAAAGGAGCTGGCGATCGCATTATTAAATTTGTAGAAAGTGCTGCCATTCCTACAGCTATGTTTAGTATGTTACAAGCTTTACCTAATACCGCTTTGTGGCAGCGTTTACAAAAAGAAGGGCGTTTATTAGGAGATAATTATCAAGATGGAAACCAAACCACTTTAATGAATTTTGCTCCCACCAGATCGATCGAAGATATTGCTAGAGAATATATCGATACTTTTTGGCAATTATACGACCCTAAAGTTTATTTAAATCGCGTTTATCGTTGTTTTTTGAAATTGGGAGAACCGAAGTGTAAAGCACCTTTTGAATTACCTGATTTTGTAGATTTGCGCGCCCTGGCTACGGTAATCTGGCGACAGGGAATTAAAAGAAATACTCGCTGGTTGTTTTGGCATCATTTATTTAGCATTTTAAAACACAATCCTGGCGTTTGGGATCGATATTTAACTATTTGCGCCCACAGCGAACATTTTATTGAATACCGTCAAATCGTTCGCCAACAAATTGAAAGTCAATTGGAGATATTTTTGGAGCGATCGAACGCCAAAAAACAGCAGCCAGAATTAATATCATCTGTTAAAAATAATTAGTTGGTTTGTCAATAATTTTCGAGATTTAATAACTACCAAAAAAAATGCAAATTGTTTAAATATAGCAGTCGAGTAAAAGTTAGGATATTTTGTATTAATAAATTGTTTTAATTTTAAGAATTATCCTGCTTTCTTCTGCTATATTTGAGTATTTTTTCTAAATTTAAATTGAGGAAATCCCTAGGAGATAATAATCGAATATACCTCTATTTTGAATTATTCATTTGTGTTTTTTTCGCATACAAGTACAGTTTTCTTTTTAGTGCTGCGAGTAATTCTTAATTCCGAATCGAGATAAATTGTTTCCAGACCACCTTCAGGAGATCTACTCATAGTAAAAGATAATTTTCCCGTCTTTCGATCGACTGAAGAAGGCAACTGCACGCCGAATAACAATTTGGCTAGAAATAACTGGATTGTTTTTCCTAAATTAACTGTTTTATCTCTTTTTTTAATGTCGAATACATTTAACCATACTTGCATTTTTTGGGGATCTTCTTCAGAATTAAGAGGGAAAAGTTCCGCACCAGTAAATTTTACTTGTAAAGTGCGATCGTCCCTAGCAAAAGCTTGACCTCTATTTTTAATAATACCTTGTAAATTTTTCGCTCTCTCATCTATAATCGTAAACTACACTACAATATCGTGGGATAATTTTCCCGCTTCTTCTAAAGAAAAAACCGGCTGAAAAACGCGATCGATAACTAATTTTAAATCCGTAGGTTCGAATATATTAAATGCTAATCTTCCTAAAGTATATTCATATTTTCCATCCTCACGTTTTTGTCCGTCGGGAAAATTTGGCGCGCTAATTAATCGCCAATTTCCGAATTGTAAAGCATCGCTTTGTGCTGGAGCTAAAGTAGTATTTATTGCCACAAGTCGAGCAATAGCTTTTGCAACTATCTCGTTGTTAGTATCACCATCGCAAAGTTTAAGAGCTTCTTTTAAAGCTATTTTAGCTGCAACTCGATTGTCTGTTTGAGTATCCATAAGCGATCGATCTTTTTTAAACTATTGATAATAATATCGATTTTATAGCAAAATTATAATTCTTAATCGAAATCCGATAGATTAGTTCCAAACAAAAAAATATAATCATTATAATAATTATGAGTCTTTTATCCAGTAAAATCTCTACAGATGTCCTTTCCAATTCAATTTCTTCCCACTGAAGTTGTTAATCTAATTGCTGCCGGCGAAGTAATTGACTCGATCGCCGCAGTAGTGAGAGAATTAGTAGAGAATTCCCTCGATGCTAAAGCAACTTCAATTTCAATCTATCTTTGGTCTGACTCGTGGCGAGTGCGAGTTACTGATAATGGCATCGGCATGAAATTGACAGATTTAAAAATTTGTGCTAGACCTCACAGCACCAGTAAAATAAAAAGCAGCCTCGACTTAAATAAAATAACCAGTTTAGGATTTCGCGGCGAAGCATTACACAGTTTAACTCAAGTAGCAGACTTAGAAATATGTTCGCGATCTTCTGAAGATGAAGAAGGAATCGGATGGCGAGTTGGATATCGAGAAGGAGCAATAGTAAAACAAGAAATAATCGCCCTAGCAGTCGGTACGATCGTCACAGTATCGAATCTATTTGCTAAAATGCCCCTGCGTCGACAAGGATCGCCCAAAAAATCCCGACAACTCAAAGCAGTACAACAAACTATCGGACAAATTGCCTTATGCCATCCACAAGTAACTTGGCGAGTCTTTACAGAAGATAAACCTTGGTTTGCGATCGCTCCGGGTCGTAGCGGTAAAGATATTTTACCGCAAATCCTTAATTCCCTCCGACAAAACGATCTGAAATTATTACAAACACAAACAGATAAAAAAACAAACATAGAATTAGTTCTCGGCCTGCCCGATCGCTGTCACCGGCCGCGACCCGATTGGGTTAAAGTAGCAATAAACGGCCGGATCGTGCAATCGCCAGAAATAGAACAAAAGATCGTCGCATTGATGAAGCGAAATTTACCGCGCGATCGCTATCCAGTCTGTTTTATTCGTCTTGAAATTTGTCCTTCTCAAATAGATTGGAATCGTCACCCAGCTAAAGCTAAAATTTACTTGCATGGGATGGAATTTTGGCGAGAACAAATCGAAATAGCGATCGAAAAAGCTTTAAATATATCTTCTGTAAATCTTCCTTCTAGTATTGGCGATCGCCGGATTTCTAAATTACTCAAAGCCAGCGAATTAAAAGGAAAATATCACTTAAACAGCCCGAGAGAAACAAAAAAATCCAATCCACAAAAAATAGATTTAATGCCATTGCGAGCACTCGCTCAAGTTCACAATACTTACATTATTGCCGAACATTCACAAGGATTGTGGATCGTCGAACAACATATCGCTCACGAAAGAATTTTATACGAACAACTTGAAGATGATTGGAAATTAATTACTTTAGAAACTCCGATCGTTTTAAGTCAATTGAGTGCCGCTCGTCTCGAAAGACTAAAGAATTTGAACATAGAAGTAGAAAGCTTTGGCGAAGATTTGTGGGCAATACGTACTATCCCAGAAATGCTATCTCAAAGAAAAGATCTTAACGCAGCTTCGCTCGAATTAAGTCAAGTAGGAGATTTACAAACCGCACGAGTAGCAGTAGCTTGTCGCAGTGCTATTCGTAACGGAACTCCACTCGATAGATCCCAAATGCAAAACTTACTCGATCGCTGGAAAAATACTCGAAATCCTGCTACTTGTCCTCACGGAAGACCCATATACTTATCTTTAGAAGAAACCTCTTTATCTCGTTTTTTCCGCCGTAATTGGGTAATCGGAAAAAGCCACGGTATCTAAATTTTTTATATTTTTGTTAAATGTCAGTTTAACCAGAAAATTTTGTCTTAAGATCGTTTTATAGAACCAAAGAAAGGAATTAAAGTTTTACGAGTTACTTTAGTTTGTTTCTCGCCAATAGTATTTACTCCCGAAGTATTTTTAGTTGAATTGTCTCCCTCGCCGATTTTTTTGACTTTGGAACTGTCTTTTTGAGAAGCTGTAGAAACATTTTTTACTACTTTAAGAGAAGAATCCTCGTACCAAAGAGAAAATCCACTCGCTTCTTTAACAATTAAACATAAAACTGGAATTTCTAGGTCTAGAAATTCTCGACATCTGATAATGGCTTTATCTAACTGATTTTGTTGATAAGATTTAACTTTAGCAAAAAGGTGTCCGCGATAAGCTACACCAGGCATAGGTTGTGTTTTGGTATTTGGTTTTTGAGAGCTGACAAAACAATATTTTACATCTTTACTAGCAAGAATCAACATAATAATGAAATACTCCTGTTTTGGTAATTTTAGGGACGTTTATTTATTTAACTAAATTTGTAAGGCTTTTGAGCTATTGGTTTTTATTTTTGCTTATATTACAAGCTTAAATATAGTGACTAAATTATTCAAGATACAAAGGACATATATAAGCTAGTACAAACATAGGAAAATTATCGCTTATGCTTGCTTGAGATATTAGCTAAAATATACTTCGTTCTTAATTTATTCTGCTTTATGAGTCAATTAAATCGAATCGAACGAATTGCCGCCAGGTGGATCGATGAAAATAATTTTAAACCCTACGGTCAACTAATTACTGCATCAGTTGACGGGAAACCTTACGATTCTAATGACGCTCAACTCGAATTAGGAAAAGGTCTTCCCAGATTTTATATTATGCGATTGCACAAAAGAGGGCGTAAATTCGATCGGATCGCGCGTCACGTTCAGTGTACGCAATGTTTGGGTTCTTTAGAAGGAAAAGATTGGTTTATTGCGGTAGCACCTCCTTCAGCGACAGATAAACCAGATATAGAGAAAATGGAAGTTTTTCGGATTCCTGGGAACTGTTTTATAAAATTAGAACTAGGTACTTGGCATGCCGGCCCTTATTTTGATTGGGAGCAAGTAGATTTTTACAATCTAGAACTCAGCGATACAAATGTAGTCGATCGCTTTATTTACAATTTTAACCTAAACGATCGTTTACAATTTGAAATCATCTAGTTAGATTATAGGCTGGGTAAGGTTTAGTTGCCTAGGGAATAACTCTGTAACTTCAACTTATTAGAATGCGTTCCATACCTAAAATAAAGATATTCCTAGCACCTTTACCCTCGTCAGTTAAAATAGCCATGTAATTAACTAACTCTATATCCATTACCTCGCGGTAAGAAACAGGAATAGGTTGAATAGAACTGATGGGAAGATCTTTTAAAAAAGGTGGAGAAGCTACAAGAATACCGCAACTTTCTCCAGATTCTGTGTGAATTAAAATCAAAAATTGACGAGAAGAAAGCTCGAGAGATGCTGCTGAAAAATCGCGCTCGAACTTATAGCGTAAATCAACAACAGTGACAGTTTGAGAATCCAAAGAAACTATGCCAATACCTCGAGATATTTTATTAGTAATTGGCGGACAAACAACAATTTTTTCAACTGCGCCAACAGGTATAGCAAAAAGATGCTCAAAAACTTGAAAAATAACCGTCCGCAAAGCTCGATCTCTCGAAGAATTAGATAATATTTGAACGGGTTTTGAGATCGAAAGATTCATGAAATACGACAAATATTTTTTAGTTTTTTGTAACCGCGATCGAAGGTTTTGTCAATAGTTAATCGGTAATTCTTTACTCTAGATAGATTGAATCTTCGATAGTTTCGAGAAGTTCGCGAGGAGTGCAAGGTTTGGTATAGTAGCCTTTTGCTCCTAGGGTGTAAGCGGCTTTGCGGTGTTTGGCATTGCTGCGAGAAGTTAACATTACGACTGGAATATTAGCAAAACGAGGATCGAGACGACACTGCTCTAAAAATTCAAAGCCATTCATTACAGGCATTTCGATATCGCAGATCGTCAACTTAACTTCGGGATGTCGTTCTAAAATAGCGATCGCTTGTTGGCCGTCACTGGCTTGTAAAACTTGATAGCCTGCTTCTGTGAGGATGGTAACGACGTTACGCCGTTGAAAAGCGGAGTCTTCAACTACTAAGATGGTCAGATCGCTGCGAGCAAAAACTCTTTTACTGGCCGTAAGGGAATCAACCGGAGCAGCAGCAAGAAGAGCTAATTGCTCTTGTGGTTCTGGTTCTAATGTGGATAATGTGGCTTCGAGGCTGGTCATTTTAGGAACAACTACCTTAAGATCGACTTTACTCAAAAGTTCGCTAGGATCGATAACTAAGGTAAGATTGCCGTCGTCTAGAACGCTGTACCCTTGAACGTAACTGGGCAAATTGGGTGCAGAGCTGAAAGTTTTAATTACCAACTCTTGTTCGGATAAAATTTCATCTACTTGCAAACAAAATAATTCTCCGTCGTTTTCTAGCAACAATAAAGGATTTGGTCGATGCTTGGCTTGTTTGCGACGAGAAAGGGCTGGGTTATTAGCTTCGTAATATAAAGGGCATTGATAATTAATTAAATCTGATAAAGCAAAAATTGGCACGAGCATTTCTCTGTTGTCTTGTTGCCAGAGCAAGAAACTTTGATAACCTTGTCCGCTCAGAGAATTTTGCCTGACGATTCGATCGCTTTTCGGTAAAATAATTTGAGCGATCGTTCGAGCAATTGTCGCGTAAATGATATTTTGGGATTTACAAATCGGCAATCTTGCAGTAGTTACTTTTAAGGGTAATTGGAGAATAAAATTAGTTCCGACTCCAGCCACCGAGCGAATTGAAATCGAACCATCTAATTGTTGTAATTGAGTGCGAACCACGTCCAAACCGATTCCGCGGCCTGATAGATCGGTAATTTTCGTGCTGGTGGAAAATCCTGGCTCGAACAAAACTTCAGCTAATTGAGCAACCGATAAAGATTCTGCTTCTTTTCGATCGAGAATTTCTTGTTCGATCGCTTTAGTACGAATTTTTTCCCAATCTAAACCCTTGCCATCATCTTTGACTTCAATAGTGGTAAGATTTCCTTGATGGTATGCCTCGAGAGTAATTTGTCCGCTTTCTGGTTTGCCCAACTTTTGACGCACTTCGATCTCTTCGATACCGTGATCGTAAGCATTGCGAATTAGATGAAGTAAAGGTTCGTAGAGTCGATCGCAAATGGCTTTATCTATTAATACTTCAGTACCGATTAGTTTGAGTTTTGCTTGTTTGTAGTTAGTTGCCACCATCCGTTCTAAAAGGCGATCGAAGCGATCGAACAAAACTTTAGCCGCAACCATTCTACTATCTAATAAATTATCCCTAGCTCCATTGATGAGTTGTTTGCGCTTAGTATTGCCAAAAACAGATTTAGACATCGCCGCTTCGATCGTTTCGACTCTTTCCCCTAAAGCCAACATATTTTCGCTCATTGCTCTTACTAACAGATGCAGATCGGTGTAAGCATCCATTTCTAGGCTGTCGAATTGGGAATTAATGTTGTTAACTGCGATTTTAGTAAAGGTGTTAATTTTTCTAGAGTCGGGGGGATTTTTATTAGCCAGCAAAGATTTTTTACTGGGCTGTTGTCGATACTCCGAGAGCAATAAATGGCGATCGCACCATTCGTCAATTTTTCTGAGCTGTCGCTGACAATTTGAAAATTGTTTTAATGCTTCTTTAGCAAGGCGATAAATCCCCTCTGTTTCTGCATTTCTTTGATTTTCTTGACTGAGCAATTCTCCCATAGTCTGAGTGAGATTGTCGAGTCGTTCGACGGCTACTTTAATTGAAGCAGAGGCGCGATCGTCTTGGGTTGGAGGAGGTGCTGGGGTTGGCTGCAGATTGGAAAAATAAGCATCTGGAGATCTCAGACTTTTTTGCGGATCGCCAATATCGATCGATTGCAAGAGGCGATCGAGGGGAGATTTTGCATTTTGCGATGGCGATCGAGGTTGAATAATGCTCGAAGAAATAACTTTTGCTTCTGGCTCGGCTTTTTGAGTTGTTTCTGAGTTGGCCGTATGATTTAAAATCCCTTCAGCCCCTGATTTTTCTTCTTCTAAGGTAATTTCTTCTAGAGCGATTATTTCTTCTGGTTGGGCTTCTAGTTCTGGTTTGAAAGGTTGAGGAGAAATCTCACCGGCCAAAAAACGTAACTCTGGCGAGACTTCCCCTCCTCTGGTGCGATCGCCTGCTAAGACTTTGTTGCGAGCTGCTTGTAAATTCTCGTAAGCTAGCGCGCCAATTTCTAAGATATCTTCAGGGTGGCGTTCTATTGCGGTTAAAATATTTTGAGCGATTTCTTCCAAGCCAGGTAATTGATAAGAAGCACCTATATTTAAGAAAAAATTCCCTTGCGATCGCAATACGGTGGCAATTTTGTTTGCTTCGTTCGAGGCGATCGCTTCTTCTAAGATTTGCAAGTCTTTTGGTACGCTGTCGCGAAAGATCGAACCGACGACATCAAAACCCAATTCTGAAGAACTCGGCATTGGTGTTTCGCGGCCGAAAAAATCTCCTAATTTATCTTGCAAGAGAGCGAAAACAGAAGCGGTTTTATTTAAAGCTTCTTCTTCGTCGTAGCTCATGCCGGATAAAGTTGCTCTTAAGGGGTAACTGATGCATTCGTAGCCGTCGAGCAATAAAGAACCTAGTTCTGGGTCGATTTCTAATTCTGGGGGGTATAGAGCCTCAAATACGTCTTCTAGATGATGGGCGATCGTATGAATGGTATCCAAACCCATACTGGCGGCACTACCTTTAAGAGTGTGCGCGCTACGCAAAAGAGTATGGACTCGATCGGTTGTTTTTTCTTCGAGTAGCATCACCAGTTTTTCTTCGATAACTTGCAACATCTCGGTTGCTTCTTCGACAAAATAGGGATCTAGTTGTTCCATAATTTTGGTCTTTAGAGGTTTAAGTAGGAACTCAGAAGGAAAGTATCATGATACTTTCGTACAGAAGTCGGAAATCTAGGGAAAAGTTGTTTAATTTAAAATAGATCGATTTTAAATTAGTGCAATAAATAAAAGATTTCTCTGGAGTTTTTTGCTTTATCCCAAAGCTTCCGACCTTCCGACGCTCTTGGCTCAGTTAATATTTACTCGACTTTGAATTGACTAACGCTGGTTTCCAAATCTTGAGAAGTTGATAATAATTCTTGGAAAGATTCGGATATTAAAGCAGCTTTATCGGAAGTCGTGCGAGCGATCGAGGCGACTTTGTTCATTGCTTCGGTTAGTTTGTGAGATTGATTGTTTTGATTGGAAGCGGTTGTGGTGATATTTTCCACTAAAGAACTGATCCGATCGGTTGCGGTGACAATTTCGCTGAGACTTTCTCTGGTTTCGTTGACTAATGTCGTACCTTCAACTACTTGAGCGATACCGATTTCCATCGCTTCGGTAACTTCTTTAACTTCCCCTTGAATTTCTTCAACAATTCTTTCGATATCGGTGGTGGCGTTGGCCGATTGATAAGCGAGACTGCGAACTTCGTCGGCTACGACTGCGAAGCCTTTGCCGTATTCTCCGGCTCTAGTTGCTTCGATCGCCGCGTTTAATGCCAGTAAATTGGTTTGGGTGGCGAAGTTTTCAATCAAGTTTACTACTTTGGAGATTTTTTGAGAAGCTTCGCCGAGACGTTTGATTTTTTTAGCGGTTTGAGAGACGGTATTGCGAATTTCTAAAATCCCTTCTACCGTTTTCTCCATTAAATTGTCTCCGGTATTGACTGTTTTATTGGCTTCTTGGACGGCAATTTCTACTTTTTCTGCGTCTGCTACTACCATTTTGGTGGCTGAAACCATTAATTGGAGTTCGGCGAGGGCTTTTTTGAGTTGATGGGCTTGTTCGGCGGCGCGATCGGAGAGTTCGCTGACGGAGGTGGTGTTATCTTTGGAGGTTTGGTTAACTCTTTCGGCGGCTATTTGCACTCGAGCGACTAAATCTCGCAAGCAACTGATGGTAGTATTAAAAGCATCGGCGATCGTACCGATTTCGTCGTCGGAGAGGGGAGCGCGAACGGTCAAGTCTCCTAAGAAGGATGGCTCGATCGATCTCAGTAAGACTAAAGCTCCTTCTTGGAGTTGTTCTTTAGCTTTTTTCTCTCTTGCTGCTATTTCTGTAATTTGTTGTTCTTGGTTTCTGATTCTGGTTAGTGCTTCTGCTAGGGCGATCGCTACGCCAATTTGAATTCCGGTTTGAGAGATAATGTTTACTTCGGCAGTTCGCCACTGGCGAATATCTTCGTTGTGATAAACTCCGAGCAGTCCCCAGAGGTTATCTCCTGCGAAAATGGGGGCGATGACGTAGGCTTTTGTGCCCCATTCTTCGAGCAGGTTAAAATGACATTCGTCGTGGCCTGCGGTGTAGAGGTTATCGACTTGCAGGGTTTCTTTGTTGGCGTATCTGCCGCCGTTATTTTCTTGGAGGTAGGAGTCTTGAATTCTTGCTTTGGGTGTGCCGACTAGTTGCGGCCATTTACCGCCTACTGATTCTACTAGGAATTCTCCAGACCAATCGGGGTCGAAACGATATACGCCGACTCGATCGGTTTTCAATAGTTTCCGCAGTTCGTTAACGGTAAATTGTAAAATTTCGATAATGTTATTGTTGCTGTCGTCTTTGGCTAAATTGACTAGAGTTGCTGGCAATCTGGAGAAAAAGCGGGCGTTGGCTGTTTCGCTTTCTACGAGTCGGGCTAGTTTGTCGTTTTTATCGAGGGCATCTTGCAAGTATTCCATTTCTTGGACGGCAACGCTGTAGTTGGCCCCCAATTTAAGTGCTAGTTGAATTTCGCGCTCTTGCCAATGTCTGGGGCCGGTATTATCGTATGCTGCGAGTAAGCCCCAAAGCTGAGTTCCTCGGAAGATAGGCACGATAATATAGGCTCTGGCTTGAAATTTTTCGAGGCTATTGATGTAACACTCGGAGAAACCAGCGTTATAGATATCGTCTACTTTGCGGTAGCGAATCCCTTTGACGTACATTCCTCCTTTGCTTTCTTGAAGGTATGTGTCGGGATCTGGTTTGGCGGGGCTGCCGTATTGTTTTACGGTACAAGCTCGATCGTCGGTTAAATCTTTTTTGAGGTTGCTATCTGCTTCTTGTATGGATACTAAAGATATCCATTTACTATCTAAAGATTCGGCAATAAATTCTCCGCTCCAATCTTCATTAAAACGATATACTGCTAGGCGATCGCACTCAATTAATTGTCGGGATTGGTTGAGGGTGTTGGAAAATATTGCATTTAAATCTTGAGATTGGCGAATTTTCTCGATAATTTCAACGGTCGATTTGCCTTCTTCTACGTTTTGTTGCAGTCGATCGTTTTTAATTTGTAGCTCTTGAAGATAATTGCTTTGCAAGATGGCTACGCCGATTTGAACTCCCAATTTAACTAGCAATTGTACTTCTTGTGATTGCCACTGGCGCGGGCCGTCGTTTTGATATGCTGCTAGCAAGCCCCAGAGTCGATCTTTAACGAAGATTGGCGCGATCGCGTAGGCGCGAATCTGGAATTGTTCGAGAATGTCGATATGACATTGACTGTGTCCGATAGTATAGATGTCGTCTACTGCAAAGCTTTCTTTGCGTGCGTAACGGCCTCCTTTGGTTTCTTGAAAGTGGGTATCTTCCCAAACTGTTTTAATATCGGGGCCGACTAAATCGGGCCAGTCTTTATTTACTGACTCGGCAATAAATTCGCCGCTAAAATCCTCGTCGAAGCGATAAATAGCTACTCGATCGCATTTAATTAACAGCCTTATTTCTAAAACCGTGCGCTGAAAAATTTCGTTTAAATCGAGACCTCGAGTAATTCTTTGGGCTAGTTGTTCGATCAACCTGGCGATCGCTTTTTCTCCTTCTGCTATTTGAGAAATTTCGGCATTTTTTGCTTCTAGTTGTTTGACGTATTCTGCTTGTTGTACTGCCAGACTGAATTGATTGGCTATTTTTACTAGTAGTTGAATTTCTCGCTCGAGCCATTCCCTAGGCCCGTTGTTTTGATAAACTGCTAACAATCCCCATAATTTGCTTCCTTGATAAATGGCGACGATAATGTAAGCCCTAGCTTGAAATGCTTCTAAGGATTCGACGTAACAATCATTTAGCTTGGGATTGGCTCTGATATCGTTTTGGACGCGATATAGTTTGCCGCGAGTGAAACTTTTGAGGTTTTCTGGATTTTGAAAATAGGTGTCGTATGTAGGAAAGTTGATGTTTTCTTGACCTACCAATCCGCCAGATCTTGCCAGATCCCTAACGCTACATTCATTGATGCTGGCTTTAATTTTGGGTATGTTATTTTGTTGTTCTATCACCGATACCCACTGCGATCCGACCGATTCGGCGATAAATTTACCGCCCCATTTTGAATTAAACTTATAGATTGCGGCGCGATCGCATTTTAATAGCTGTCTGATTTCGCTGGTGACGATGTTAAAGATCCCGTCGAGGTCGTTGCTTTGACGAATCCGATCGCCTATTTTTGTTAAAGTGGCTTCTTCTTCTGCACGTCTTTTAAATTCTTGATTGGAGGTTTCGATTTGTTTGAGGTAAGCTTGTTGTTGGATGGCGATGCTAAATTGATTGGCAATTCTCACCATTAAGTCGATCTCGTCCGATTTCCATTCCCTGGGGCCCGAATTTTGATATGCCGATAATAAACCCCACAATTTACGATTTTGATAGATGGCAACGATAATATAAGCTCTGGCTTGATATTTCTCTAGTGCTTGAAGGTAACATGGAGAAAATTTAGCAGTATAAATGTCGTTTTGTACGGTGTATAGTTCGCCAAAGTTAAAGTTGCCGCCACCTGTTTCTTGTAAATAAGTATCTGAATTGAAGTTGGATTTGCTTGCGGGAATTGATTCGTATTTAGTTGCTAAATCTCTGACGGTACAGTTATTAATATTTGCGACGATTTCGTTGCTATTGCGCTGCTCTTGTAGTAAGGATACCCATTCGCTGCCGACTGATTCGGCGATGACTTGTCCGGTATAATCTGGGTTGAATTTATAAATTGCGACGCGATCGCATTTGAGCAGTTGTCTGATTTCGCTGGTATTGACGTTAAAAATTGCTTGTAAGTCTTGACTCTGTCGAATGCGGTCTAATATTTTAGTTAAGGTTCGATCTTTTTCGGTTTGTTCTTGTAATTTAGCTTTTTGGGTTTGGATTTGTTTGATGTAATCTGACTGTTGCAGAGCAACACCAAAAACTCCGGCTATTTTAACTAGTAAATCGATTTCTGATTTTTGCCAATTGCGCGGGCCGCTATTTTGATATGCTACTAGCAAACCCCACAATCGATCGTTTTGATAGATCGCAGAGACGATATAAGCTTTTGCTTGATATAATTCTAAAATTCTGATGTAGGAATCTGGAAATCCTGCTTTGTAAAGATCGTTAACAACTCGATAGATTTTTCCTTCGGTAGCATAATTTTGGTAATTAGCTTCGATTTTTGGGTTGCTGGCCGCTTCTTGGGGGCTGCTAAAACCGATTAAATCTCTGAGGCTACAACTGCTAACATTTTGCAGTATTTGGGGATGTTGTTTTTGCTTTTCTATTATCGATTCCCAACCATTTTCGTATGATTCGCAGATGAATTCTCCACTCCAATCTCGATCGAAGCGATAAATCGCAACGCGATCGCATTTTAAGGATTCTCGTAGTTCTTTGGTTATTGTCTGAAATATTTCTTCTATATCTTCAGATCGAACTATTTTATTTGCTGCTTTAATGCAAATATCTTCTATACTATTATTTTGTTGCTGGTTGGCAGTTTCTTGGGTTGTCAAGGAGGTATTTATTACTAATTCTCCTAATTTTTTCAATTTCGCAACAATTTTGTCTTTATCTATTGTTTCGGATTTTTGTAGCCCCAGTTGTAATTTATCAATGGTGTTATATAAGGTTTGCTGCCATCTTTCTACGGATTGAGGATTTTTTTTGGCACTGCCATTGCCGTTGCTGCCATTAGGGATTGATTTGTCTCGATTCGATGTAAATTCTTGTTGCGCGCTCATGAATTCTCCACAATAAATACGATTGCTTGTTAAATTTTTTTCTAGTTGTTTTGTATTTTATTGATTGTTCCAACTAGACTTAAGAGCGAATTGAATCGCTAACATTTTCTTTCAATGTTTAAGAGTATCTTGAATAGTTGTTTTGATGTCAAGTAATATTACTGGCTGTTTGCGATCGTCTAAAAAATAACCTCGCACGAATTTAATTTCTTGTTCGATCGTGGCGGATGAAACTGGTAAAAGTTCGTCGAGATTATAGGTTTCGATCGTGTTTGCTTGTTGGACGATCGTACCGATGGTACAATCTTTTTGACCGACTAAAATTGCTACGGCAGATTTTGGGGGTTTTTCTCCTTCATACCATTTTTTTGCCCCTAATACTTTGGCTAAATCTAAAATCCAAACTGCTTCCCCTCGCCAATTAATTATTCCTAACCAATATTCTTCTATTTGGGGTACTGGCAAGATTTTTGTGAGGTTTATATCTATTACGCCAATTAATTCTGCTAAGGATACTAAACAATCGATTTGTGAGTTGAGCGGAAATCTTAAAAACCTATCTCGATCGGGGTTTGGATTTGTTTGTGCTTGAAAACTTTGATTCTTAGCAAGGGATGACATATCTTTTATTGTTTGCTGCTTTTTTTAGAGTATGAATTGATTTATTGTCCTAACTAAGTTGATTTTATCTACTGGCTTAGTTATGTACGCATCAGCTCCACTCATGTTTCCCCAAGTTAGATCGAGTTGTTTATTTCTGCTCGAACAGATTACGATCGGGATAGTATTTGTTTCTGGATTATTTTTGAGTTTACGGCATAATTCAAAACCGCTTTGTCCTGGTAAAACCGCGTCTAGTAAAATTAGATCGGGTCTTTCTTGTTTCAGTCTCAGTTGAGCTTCTTCTGCACTATATACTTCAAATACGTAGAACCCTTCTTTTATTAATAGTTCGGTTATTTTTTTGCTCTCGACGAGACTGTCTTCGACTAATAGTACTTTGCTCATAATAATTTTAGTGCTATTTTAATTTATAGGATACTATTTGTTAGGATCTCGGGTAAAGAAAAATCTACAAGTTGTCATTTTTAGAGTCAATCTTTCTCAATTATTCTTTATTTTTTATTTTTGGCTTTTCCCGAGAGTCGATCTAGTACTTAAAAATAACAATTTTTAGATTGCTAATCCGTATTAATTTTAATATATTTTTTTAATGTTGTTAATAGTTCTTCTTTAGTTACTGGTTTGGAAAGAAAACCATTACCTCCGACTAATTTAGCGCGAACGCGATCGACCAATCCATCTTTGCTTGTTAAAATGACGATGGGAACTGCTTTCAAGTTGGGTGCTCTGCGTAGTTGCGAGCAGAGTTCGTAACCGTTAATAACTGGCATAATTAAATCTAAAAAAATCAAGTCGGGGGGATTTTTTAATAGTATTGCCAGCGCGTTCATCGGGTCTTTAATGCTCAGAAAACGATATCCTTTTTTAGCGATAAACTTACCTAAAGCTTGAGCGACTAAAGGACTATCATCTATACAAACTATTAAGGGGTTGCTATCATTATTTTGTGAAAATGATTCTGGTGCGATCGAATTTAAAGATGAGGATGAATCTAGAAGTAATTGTTTAAATTCTTTAAAAGCAAAGTTATATTTATTAGTTGTTTTTGGTGTAGGAGAAAAAGCAATAAATCCTTCCGGTGTTAATTTTAATAAAGTGGAAGTAAGAGCGATGATTTCTTGTTTACTAATGGATTCTAAAGCCCTCAAACTGTATTTTCCGTCGATTAAAGCAATCAAATTGGGATGGATTTTACTGGTTATTTCTTCGCAATATTTGTGAAATTTTTGAATGACGGGATATAAATTTGGAGAATAGTTAGTTAGTTCTGCTGCAGTCCATTCTTGCCAAGCTTTCGTAGTTTTTTGATAAACTTTATCTATATCTACTAAAATAATTAAAAAGTCTAGGCGATCGTTTTCAAATGTTTGATAGGAGAGTTTTTTTTCGGCAGTTCTGTATTGTATGATGTCAAAAAAAACTTCGCTAAGTACGTTAACTATTAATTTGCCGATCTGTTTTTTTTCGGTCGTATTTCCTAGTTTGTGTAATTTACTGAGAATATTATATTCTTCTTGAATTTTTGTAGGATATTCGCAGATTTTTTCTATTTGTTCGGGGAGGATATTCGGACAGAATACGGCTAAATTTCTTTGCCAACGTTCTTGTGGATAGTTACCGCCATTAGCCCATAATAAACGACCCAAACGAAAATAAAATTTCCACTTTACATCCCTTCCACCTTCGATCGAAAAACTTCCTGTAAAACGATTATTTTTTAATCTCTCGAAATGGTCAAACACTTCTTCTACTATGTTAGTATTTTCCCTCGTAGTTCTCATAATTTTGTTCGATATGGGTGATGAGGCTCTTTTTTTTTACTGCTTGTATTAAGTCCCGATCCAATTTTAAGATAAAGATATTTTTTTGAAAGTCGATCGCCCTGGTTATTTGCTGGCAATAATTTTGCTTTTAGATCTCGTCTATTATCTAGGCTGACAAGCCGTAAAAGTACTTAGATATCGATCTAACTTTTAGTTTTAATTTAACTATCACTGTCAATTTAATTAAAACCTCAGTACTGAGAGATTAAATTTTAGCTAGAAATTGACTCTATTTTAAATTTATTTATCACTGTTTGAGAGATCGACTTTGAAATATTTTATACTTACATTAATAAATACTAATAGTTCTTCTCAAAAAAATCAACGAACGGAGTCGATCGAAAACAGAGGAATTTTAACATATAATTCAATTTGGTGGAAATTCTAAAGGTATGTTTCCGAGCGAACCCTTACGAAAATCGTTTAATAATTGATTTGCAGCTCGTTCGATATCTCCTTGATAATTTTGTTGGCCTAAATCGTGCAGGTATTCTTCTCCGGTAACGGAAAGAGGATCGAGATTGTAACGAGATTGTAAAAGACGATCGAAACCTAATTCTACCAATAAATCGATCGCGGCGGCTGCTACTCTTTGATTGTCATAAGCAGCTTCGCCAATATCTTCACAAATAGCTAATTTGAGGGCATTTTTTTGATTTTCTAGCCTGCTGGGAATGACTCCAGGAGCGTCTAAAAGTTCGATTTCGGGGGAGATCCGCACCCATTGCAGTTGTCTGGTCACCCCGGCACGACGGGCACTAGCGACGGCTTTACGACCCACCAAGCGGTTAATTAGAGCAGATTTGCCGACGTTGGGAAAGCCAATGACGACAGCACGAACTGGACGAGGAAGTTTACCGCGCTCGCGTCTTTTTTGATTAACTTGTTGGCCAACAATTTTAGCGGCTTTTGTGATTTGCCGAATTCCTTTACCCTGTTTGGCATCGGTTAAAATAGCTGTTTCGCCGCGCTCTTCGAACCAGTCAGACCATTTTTGCGATAAACTCGGAGGAATCATATCGATGCGATTGAGAATTAATAGCTTTGGTTTGTCGCCGATCCAGTTTGGAACTTGAGGATGGTGGGAAGCTAGAGGAATTCTCGCATCTAATACTTCTAATATTACATCTACTCGTCTGAGTTGTTCTTTTAATTGTTTTTCGGCTTTGGCGATGTGACCGGGATACCATTGAATAGAAGGAGTTGACATAAAATTGGCTGTTGGTTATTTTCTAGTGCCGATCGGATTTAATTAAAAATAGCGGAAAATTACTCTTTCAAAAAGTCTGAAGAAGAATCGATTTTAAAATATGTTAAACAAGTCGATCGACTACCGACTATTATTGCTCGATCGGGCGATCGAGGGGTACTTCACTTAAATGTCAAAAGCCAAGCGCGTAAAACTTCGGCTACACTCCAAGCTTGAGCGAAACATCCTCTGGGTTTAAATGGAGGATCGCCGTCGAAAATTTCGCTAATATTACCAATACAACCATCTTGAATGTGATTTGCCATCGGTTCGAGAAAACTACGCGCTAAAACCGGATTTTGATAAACTTTGAGGTGAGCTTGAACGAAATGACCGATTAACCAGCCCCAACTAGTACCCTGATGGTAAGCACCATCTCGCTGAAGTCGATCGCCGCCGTAGCTTGGAATATAATTTGGATCGTTAGGATCGAGCGATCGCAGTCCGTAAGAGGTTAATAAATTGCGAGCTACTTTATCTATTACACTACGCTGTCGATCGCGATCTAGTAAAGCAGATCCGAATTGAGGTAAGGAAAGGGCTAAAATTTGATTGGGACGTAAGGATAAATCGTCTCCGGTGGGGCTATCTAATACGTCATAACAGTAACCAGCGCGATCGCTCCAAAATCTTTGAAAGGCTGTTTTTGTTTTGGCTGCCATTTGCTGGTATGGTTCGGGATTTTTACCTAAAATTTTAGCAAAATCGATCGTACAAACTAGAGCATTGTACCAGAGGGCATTTATTTCGATCGCTTTTCCGGTGCGGGGAGTAACTACCCAATTATCTACTTTAGCATCCATCCAAGTAAGCTGTATTTCGGAGTTGCCAGCATAGATTAAACCATCTTTATCTAAATGAATGTTATAACGAGTTCCTTTGACGTGCCAGTGGATAATTTCTGTTAATAAAGGAAATAATTGGCCTAAAAATTGCCGATCGCTGGTAGCTTGATAGTAGGCGCGAATTGCTTCAAAATACCAAAGCGTAGCATCTACTGTATTGTATCCGGGTATCGTTCCGGCATCGGGAAAAACGTTAGGTAACATTCCGCGATCGATGTATTTAGCAAAAGTTTCGAGAATTTTGCGAGCAATTTCTACTCTCCCCGTAGCAATAGTTAACCCGGGTAAACTAATCATCGTATCTCGGCCCCAATCTGTAAACCAGGGATAACCTGCAATAATTGTTTTTCCGTCTGAAAATTCTAATGATGGTCGATCGACGATAAATTGGTTAGCGGCTAATACCAATCGATCGATCCAATCTGGTATTTTATTTTTAGGCAGATTTTTACTAGAGTGCCAGAGATCTAAAATTTGTCGATCGCGATCTTGTTGGTTGTTGAGGGTTTTTTGACTGTTTAGTTGCGGATCTTTTTTGGTACTGGCAACGATCGTTAAAGATTCTCCTGGTTCTACAGTAAAGTTAATGGTAGCAACACGAAGGTTATCGTCGAGATGGTCTAAACCCCGATATTTTTCTACTGCTAAGCTAAAATTTTCTTGCCAAATAGGGTTAATTTCCCAGTTAAAATTATCTTTACTGCGATCGCTGGTTGCGAATAAATATAAGTTAGTTGCTTCTGGAAATGCTTCGATCCTAATACCATCGGGATCGATCGACTCTACTGCCATTTGCCAATTGTTATGATGGGTATTGCCGTGATATTGACGATAGTTTACTAAAGCTGCGATCGCTAAATTTAGGGGCATACTGCCGCGCAAACAAGTATAACGAATGTAAGTAGTATTTTCTCCTTGCTGCATCCAAATTCGCTTTTCTAGCAGCAAATCGGCGCAAGCAAACTGCCATACTGGTATCGTCCCATCTAAGCGGAAATTTTCTAAATAAATATGACCTTGAGGTTCGATCGATCCGTCAGCCCAGCGATCGGTATAAAGATGGTAGGATCGATCGTCGTAGTGAATGGTTTCGTTTAATTTTGTTAATAGTAAAGTTCTATTTACTGGAGGATTTAAGGCAGCTACGAGTAAGCCGTGATAAGTTCTGGTTAATATTCCTGCTACAGTCCCGCAAGCATAACCGCCAATACCGTTG
>CAYWIH010000037.1:27881-36369 GCA_964458305.1 uncultured bacterium
ATATTTTTCAATGCCAATAAAAAATCCAGGTTGTTAATAACCTAGATTCGATCGACGCTCTATTGAAAATTAAAATTACTTTTTTATTTTTTTAGCGACAAACTTTTTTGCCGACGAAATCTTCGGGTGTGTTTGGAGTTATATCGTACCAATCATCTTCGTAAGTACTAACAATTAATTGCGCGGAATAATCGCTACAATCTATATTAAGTTCGCCGAAATAAGTGTCTTCCTCGCCAATAAGTTTAAGCGGAGCTTTCCAAAGAGAACCTTTAGTAGTTTCGTTATCTACATCGACATAATAAGTATCGCCATCGTCTTTACCAATATTTACCCAATTTGCGGCATGAGCTGAATTACCAATAAAAAAACTGCTAATAATAATAGCGATTCCTAATACTTTTCTTTCTAGATACATACTTGTTATTAAACAGATTAATCTCTTTTATTTTAATTGAGATGTATTGAAAAATTTTCAGTGTATTTTTCTAGATCTAGATCGCAAAACTTTTTTTTAAGTATAAATATCAATAGTTGTAAAAAGATATTTTTGTTAGAGCATTTTCCAAAATAATTGGTCTAAATAGTGTCTAAAATAAAATCAATTTAATTTTTTAAAAAATAATTTCAAAGCTACGATAAAAAGCTTAAATTTGACGTTTAAAATACAATAATTTAGAAAAATTTCCTACCTAGATCTCTCGACTGACTTACACAGTACCAATAAAAATTAAATTGGTATTAGAGTATAATATCCTTTCTCAAAAGTAACAATCAACTTAGTTTAGAAGTCTAAAAATACAGTGTTTTTAGTTAAATATTTGAATTTTAAAATAAAATATTTAATATTTCTTCTGCGTCGAAACGTACCAAATCATTACAAGGTAAATTAGTTTCAATTTTGACCTTTTCTATTTCTTTTTTAGCAGTATTGAGATCTAAATGAAAAGTATTGAGGGCGATCGCTTTTACTTTAACCTTGCCAAAAGTACCCCCAGCAGAGGCGAGAGTTTCGTATAATTTTATTACTTCCGTTAGCGGGGGAATCTCGATCTCGGGTAAATCGGCAAGATGTTTTTGTCCGGCACGATGAACTAAAATTAAGCCTGTAGGTTGGCTGCCGCGAATTAATGGTAAAGTAGCTGTAGAACCGGGATGAAGTAGAGAGCCTTGGCCTTCGATAAGAAGCAACTGTTGACCTTCGGCAGCATCTAAAACCATCTTTTCGACCGCACCAGCAGCAAAATCGACTCGGATAGCGTCTAAAGGTATGCCAGAAGAAGCGATCGCGATCCCGCTTTGTCCGGTGGCTAAAAATTTCGATTTAATGCCTTTTTTTAATGCCGATCGATGTAGTTCGATGGTAGCTGACATTTTCCCCACACCCATATCCGTACCTACTGTCAAGATACGCTGACATGAGAGCGATCGGGCTTTAGCAGTACCGATTTTTAAGCCCTTTGGTTCGGCTCTAATATCCCAAATCCACTGTCGATCTTTTAATTGACCGAATTTGTCGGCTAGGGGCGTATGCAAGCCGTTAACGAGGGATAAACCGCCTTCTACAGCTGCTTCAACTTCTTTATACCAAGCTTCGGGTAAAGCTCCTCCAGATGGGGCGATTCCGATTAATAAAACGGTAGGATCGTATTGAAAGGCTTGATTTATATTGGCAACGATCGGAATATTTTTACCGAGATCGATTAATTGAGAAAGACTTTTACCTGAATTTTCGCGATCGACGATCGCCACTACTTCAGATTCACCGTAACGTAAATAGGAGATGCCTGTTTTACCGTGATGGGAGGTAAATCCTTGATGGAGTAAAATAACTACTCGATCTTCTTTTTTAAGCACTGTATTCTACTCCTAACCCCGGTAAATCGTTAGGTAACAAACGACCTTTTGATAGTATAGCTCCAGTAAAAGGATCGTTAATTAAATTTAAATGAGAATCTAAATCGAGATAATCGGCTAAAGGAGAGAGGTGAGACATGGCGGTATTTGCCAAACTACTATCGGAGTAACATCCAAACATTACTTTTAAACCGTTTGCTTTGGCAACCGAGATCGATCGCATTATTTCCGATAAACCTCCAGCTTTCATTAGTTTGAGGTTAACTCCGGCGACAGATCGAGCTAATTTGGGAATATCTTTACTGTTAAGACAGCTTTCATCGACAAAAATAGGTAGGGGAGATTTTGCCGATAATTGGGATAATAAACCTTCTTCTCCTGCTGGTAGGGGTTGTTCTAGGTATTTTACATCTAAATTTGCCAACCAGCCAGACATTTCGATCGCTTCGTTTAAATTCCAACCTCCATTAGCATCTACTGTTATATCGCAGTTTGGGGCTGCGGCTTTTACTGCTAAAATTATGGCTCGATCTGCTTCTATTCCTGCTGGCGATCCTAATTTTACTTTTAAGATTTTCGGATCGACTAATTCTAACCAGTCTCGAACTCTGGTTGTAACATTTTCTGGGGTATCGATGCCGATCGTCGCTGAAATTGGTACGATGCGATCGCGATTTAAACCCCACAAACGCCAAAGGGGTAAACCGCATTTTTTACCCAACCAATCGTATAATGCGGTATCGATCGCTGCTTTAACTGAAGATGATATTTTTTCTCGTTCTAATACTGTTGCTATTTCTTGTCTTTGTAAGGGATGAAACTCAGCTAATTTTGGCAGAATTGTCTCGAATTCTTTTAATAATCTTTCTGTATTTTTTTGTGATTCTTTGATTAAAGAAAAAGGCGATGCTTCGCCGATTCCTTCAATTGCTTCCTGTTTTATTTTTAAATAAATATTAGTATTTTGAGCGGTCGTACCCCGACTAATTGTTAAAGCAAATCTTTTTTCAACTGTAAATGTAGAAATATCAAAATCCATTATCTTAACGAGTAACCTAAAACCAATTTAATTTAAAATAAAATCTATTCGTTCTAGTATCTCGATTCGTAATGAATGCAATCTTCACAAGGGCCGCAAGGATTTACCGCACAACGAATGTAAGGCGATCGAGCGTTATAGCGACAGCTAATTTCGCCGACAAAGTAGCTGTGAAGTTGGCTTAATTCTTCGTCGTCATCTTCCCCACTATCTAAAGAGTATATTCTCTGAGAACGTCGATCGACTGCTATGGCCCGAACTCTTCTCAGTCTTGTTTGCCATCTTTGTTGTTTCGATTTTTTTAGTGCTAGAGAGTAAAGCACTAATGGAATAAAACCGAGCAAAAAAATTATCAGAATTGTTAGGATCACTTTTAATATCTTGATTAGCTTACTTCTATTAATTTTTTAGGTATTTGATTCTGTTGGGTAAGGTAGATTTTTGAGGTCTATAAGTTATCTCAAACATTTTTGGTTTTGCTTTAGAATTTGCTCGCAGTTTTTTTGTTTCTGTTGAGACAATTTTATTGTCTCAAACAGAGCGATCGCGACATTACACCGTTTCTGTTTATTATTGCTACACTCAGTTGTACGAACGTCATGGTACGTTCCTCCATTGCTGACTTCTTGAACTGTAGCCTGTTTTTTCAGGTTCGAGTCGAGCGACCCTTTGGACTTTCGGTATATAAATTTTCTATCAATAAATACTCAGATCTAATTTATCCTTGATTTTTCTTTATTATTGAGGTGATTTTAATACTAGATTTATGTATCTTTAAATAAAATAAGCTGAATATTGAACTATCAGCGATCGAACAGCAGCTAATAGTTCAAAGGAGGGGAGAAGATCGCGATCTTCTCACTTTGTAAGTTGTTGATATAGGGTTCGATCGGATGCGGAATCTTTGGGTGGAAAACCGCGATCTAAGGTAGTTATTTCAATTTTTTTGGCTTGGAGTGCTGTTTGAAGGAGTTTCATCGCCTCTTCTGGATTTCCTTGGCCGCAAAAAAACAAATCTGCAGCAAAATAACCGTGTTCGGGCCAGGTATGAATGGAGATATGAGACTCTGCTAAAGTAGCGGTTGCAGTAACACCGTGGGGGCTAAATTGATGTACGCACAAGTCGATTAAAGTTGCTTTTCCTGCATAAATAGCATCTCTAATTGCGGTGCGAATGCGATCGGGATCGTTAAGAAGATCTGCTGGTGCTTGCCAAGCGTCTACTATAATGTGAGTTCCCAGTTTTGCCATTCTTGTCAATTTACTCCATCTTAAAAACATCTCGAGATTCGAGCTGAAGAAATTTTCACCTTTAAGGTGAGAATTTTTTGCTTGTTATCTTTGCAAAGTAGTTTGATTTTATAAGAGATTACTTTTCGATCGACTTACCTCGCCAAAACAAGTTTACAAACATTTCGATCTTAAATCCACTAACCCAAGAATTGGCAAGAAATAAAATCGGTTATTTTGGATATTTATGGTCGATCGTAATTATAATTGAGAACCGTTAGGCATAATTGTTTTTAACAAAGAAGCGGCTAAAAAATTGGTTCGATCGAGTTTGGCTGCAATTAGATTGGCTTCATCGAGGTTAGCACCGCTCAAGTTTGCTCCTTGTAAATCGCTCAGTAGCAATCCTGCTTTACATAAGTTAGCTGCTGTTAAATTCGCCCCTCGCAGTATAGCGTTAAATAAATTGCTTCCGGTTAAGTTGGCATTATTTAATTTAGTTTTTTCTAAATTGGCCCGATCTAGTTTAGCTTCTGTGAGGTTAACTCCGCTCAAGTCTGCATCGCTTAGATCTGCATCTCTGAGATCTACTCCTTCTAAGTTAGCTCCTTTGAAGTTAGCGGCTTTTAAATTCGCACCGCGAAAGTTAGCCAAACTTAGGTTAGCATTTTCTAGGTTAGCCCCTTGGAGGTTGGCTCGATCGAAACTAGCTCTAATTAAGTTTGAATTTTTAAGGTCGGCCCTGCTCAAATCCGCTTGGCTGAGAATTGCTTTGGTGAGAATGGCACGATCTAAATTAGCTTCGATCGCCTTGGCTCGAGTTAGACTAGCTCCAGTGAGATTTGCTCTTTTAAGTTGACAGCCAATCAAACTAGCTGAAATTAAACTACTATTAATTAAATTAGCATCTTCTAAATCAGCTCGATCGAGAATCGCACCGCTCAAGATCGCACCGCTCAAGTCGGCTTTTGATAATATTGTTTTTGTTAAAATTGCCCCAGATAAATTAGCTTCAATTAAACAAGCCTCAGTTAAATTTGCTTCGGTTAAATTAGTATTTTTTAAGTTAGCATTAATTAATTTTGTTTCGATTAAATTTGCTTGGATTAATTGGGAGCGAGCCAAATCTATTTTATTGAGATTAACGCGACTCAAATCCACTTTAATCAATATTTCTTCAATAAAATAACGTTCTCCTTGTTGGTATTTACTGACGATATTTTTGGCTTTTTTAACTTGGCTGACAGTCATAAATTTTTTTGGGCGAACAAAATTTTTATTGGTCGATCTAGCTTAGATAAAATGACCTCAAAAATATTTTTTAATCCGATTTGCTATCTTCATTTCAATCGGGACTTGAAGATAACTAATCTTAATTGTAGATATCTATATTTTGAGGTAAAAATTTAACAGTATTTAACGGAATTATTCGGTAGCGATCCGTTTTAACTGTTACTCGTGTCAAAGATATTTCTATTTTTAGAGAAACAGCAGATTATTCTCTTGCCAACCAGGTCTGGGCATCAAACTTGAAAAGTCTCTAATTACAAGTATCCTACTATGGAGTTTTGTAGTGGTTTCGCTAATTTCGCTCAATAGCATAAAATCACGAGCTTTTGGATATATTTAGCTTAGCTCAACTAAGCTTGAGTTGGGATCGATTTAATTTTAGCTCATAATAAATCTTGCTTTTTATTTACAAAAGTAGAAAAACGTCGATCGCCTAGAATTGAGCCGGAAGAGAGTAAGATGTTTGATAGCAGCGAAACAATGGCAATCAAGTGTTTACAATCGAATTAAAACAAAAACAATACCCCACCTACATCCTCAGCGATCGCAACAGCAATTCTACTATCGAAGTAGTTCCCCAAAGAGGCGGCATAATTACTCGTTGGCAAGTTGGCGATCGCGAGATATTATATCTAGATGCAGAACGTTTTCAAGATCCGCAAAAAAGCGTTCGCGGTGGCGTACCGATATTATTCCCGATCTGCGGCAATTTACCAGATAATACCTATACTGACAAGGGAAAGGAATATACTCTCAAACAACACGGTTTCGCCCGAGATCTGCCCTGGGAAGTCACCGATCGCAATGAAAATAACCTAGCTAGCATTACTTTAACTCTCAATAGCAGCGATCGCACTCTAGAAGTATATCCTTACGATTTTCAACTGAGTTTTACTTACGAACTTTTAGGCAATAGTTTAAAGATTAAACAAGGCTATACCAATCGCTCGACCGAAACGATGCCTTTTTCTGCGGGTTTTCATCCCTATTTCGCGATCGAGGATAAAACTGCATTAGAATTAGATATTCCCGGATCTGAGTATCAACCGAAGGATAGTAAAGAAATATTTCCTTTTTCTGGTAATTTCGATTTCGATTCTGAAGAAATAGATGTGGCTTTTGCCAAACTCGATCGCAATTCTGCTAGTTTTAAAAATAATCAATCTGGCTATACCGTCGAACTTAATTATTCAGATCCTTACTCTACTTTGGTATTCTGGACTGTTAAAGGTAAAGATTTTATTTGTCTCGAACCTTGGAGTGCGCCCCGCAACGCTTTAAATACAAAGGAAAAACTGACTTATCTCGAGCCTGGTAAGACCTGCGAATGGTTAGTAGAGATGTTTGTCAGGTAATTAGGATTTTTTTTGTTGCCACCTCTCGATATTTATATTACAATGTTTAATTGTGTGCGATAGATAAGTATTATCGCGGGTCGCTAACTCAACGGTAGAGTACTCGGCTTTTAACCGATTAGTTCTGGGTTCGAATCCCAGGCGACCCATAAATTTAGAAAGTCTAATAATAATTGTCGTTTTAATCGTTCGATCGCAACTAAGAAAGACCAGAGATTGTCCTAGGCGATTCACCTAATTTTTGTTCTTTTTCTTTTAAAGGAAGTGCGATTAAGAGCGATCGTTTTGTTAAATAATTTCGTTGCTGCGATCGTGCCTTTATGTCTCGAACTTATTTTTTTAATAATTAGATTAATTTATGCCGATTGCAGATCGTCTTCTTCTAAAGCTTTTGAGATCGCATTTCTGACAAACTCTTGCCAGTTTTCTTTTTCTTTTAACCGCTTTTTCATCGATGCAGGAACTTTAAGGGCCAATTGAGTATTTAAAGGCTCAACGCGATCGGTTGTAAAACCGTGTTTTTTTATGTTTGGGTTTCCTCCAGGTCTTGGCACAATCTCAAGTTTCTAATCAACAGCAGTACAACTATTATACTCTATGAATTCCGAGCATTTTTCAAATAAGCTTGTATAATTAGTTAACTTATTATATAATCTCATTATTAACTCGCAGGCGATCGCGATGGCGATCTATTCTAATGTTTATATTTTTTTAAAGTACTGACAATTTATGCAAATTATTGAAGCAAAATACTATTCAGCTTTTAAATATTCTTCTGAGTTAAGAGTTATTATTGCACCGCGAGCAATTTGCTCGAGAAAGTCAGACACACCAGAACAACCATGCTGATTTGCTAATAATTTCAATTTTTCCCAACTTTCATCAGTTAAAGTTGAAGTTCTATTTTTCTTTTTGGACTCATATTTAACTTTACGCCCAGTATTAACAGCCATAGACAAATTCTTAAGGCTATTGGGATGTTTGCCTACTGGATGTTTATCTGCTGCTTTGCTCATTAACTCAAGAATCTGCGATCGATGATTATTAATCTAATTTTCTCTATTATATTCATGATTGTTAGAAAAGTTCATTCACTTTTCCGATAAAGCAATGGTAAAATGGGAAGATGAAAAATAATAGAGCGAAAAGCGATCGCACAGAATTGCACACCTGGGGCGATCGCCCATAAAGAACCTTTCCTAGAAAAAGGACTCAGCTAATTAAAGGACTCAGTAAATTTCTAAAAAAGGACTCAAATCAAATGATAAAGCAATACCTCGAATTGGAGCAAGAGCAGCGAGAAGTCCAAGCAAATAGAAACCCAGACGGGCAGCTTGAAAAACCGCAACAAGTCGAAAAAACACCGATTATCAGCTATAAATTCAGAGAAGAGCCAATTCTTTTAAGATTTGTTACGATCGAAACGGTGGCATTTTTATTTAAAATCGAAGTCGAGCAAATACATCGTATCGAATGCTGGCAATACGTGGTTTACGTCCACGCAGAAGGAATAAGTAGATTTGTCAGTTATGCCGATTTTCCCCCTGTCATCGGCACGCAAAAGCCCGACGATAAAGAATTTACTCGTTGGCAGCAACGCTGGGAAAAAAAATATGAAGTAGAAAATGCACCAGAATTTTGGGTCAAATTTTACGCCAGAAAGTTTGCTGAAGCCACATCGATCTACCAACTCAGAGAGTGGGGAGAATTAATTGCT
>CAYWIH010000038.1:0-36139 GCA_964458305.1 uncultured bacterium
AATTTTAAAATTCAAATTACTATTTAATTTAATAGGCTGAATTAACTGGTTTAAGAAATAATTATTGCAAATTATTAGAACGATTTGACAGGCTTTGAGGGATTTGATAGGATTTTTTTATCAAAATAAGTAGTGTTATTTTGGGCTACTATAACCAATTTTCAACCAACTAACGAAAATAAAAGCATTGCAACTCGATCGCATCTCAAAATTAGAAATTTTCAAGCAGCGTTTTAAATTTGATGCGATTTACTATCAAAAATAGAGGTATTGACAAAAAGAAAGGAATATGTATCGGAGCGATTGGATGACAAAATGACGTATTCCGTGGAGCGATCGTCAAAATTAGATAACATTTTGATAAAACTAATCTATGCTTTGGTTTGAGGAGTTATGAACGAAATCGACTTTTCACAAATATATTATTTTAAAGGCAATGAATGTTCTAAATCAGAAAATTATCAAAAAGCCATTGAAAATTACAATAAAGCGATCGAAATAAATCCTAATTTTTCCGAAGCTTATTATAACAGAGGGTTTGCTTATTTTCATTTAGAAAATTATCAAAAAGCCATTGAAAATTACGATCGAGCCATTGAAATTAATTCAAATTTTGCAAGTGTTTTTCTCAATAGAGGTTTAGCTTACTCTCAGTTAGGAGATTTTCAAAAAGCATTTTCTGACTATAACCAAGCAATTGAAATTAATCCTAATTTCGCAGAAGCTTATGCTAACCGAGGTAACGCTTACTTCAAATTAGGAGATATTCAAAAAGCATTTGATGATTATAATCTAGCAATTAAAATTAATTCAAACTTAGGAAGAGTTTATTATAATCGAGGTTCGGCTTATTTTAGAATAGGAGAAGATCGCAAAGCAATTGCAGATTACGATCGAGCCATTCAAATTAATCCTAATGACGTAGAAGCTTACAATAATCGAGGTAAAATTTACTTTAAATTAAAAGAAGATCGCAAAGCAATTGCAGATTACGATCGAGCGATTGAAATTAATCCTAATTTAGCAGAAATTTACCATAATCGAGGTAACGTTTACTCGGAAATGGGAGACAATCAAAAAGCGATCGCCGACTACGATCGAGCGATTGAAATTAATCCTAATTTGGCAAAGGTTTATTATTGCCGAGCAAATGCTTACTTTAAATTAGAAGAATATCAAAAAGCTATAGAAGATTGTCAGATCGCGATCGATCTCAATCCTAACTGTGGAGAAGCTTACTTAGTTTTAGGAAATATCTACGACACACAAGGCGATCTAGAAAAAGCGATATCTTGTTTGAGTAAAGCAGCAGAAAGTTATCGGCTTGAAGGAGATACAGAATATTATCAGCAAATAATCGATTACATTCAACAGTTTAAAAACTAAAAACTCTTATCCCTCGATCGAATTGAGAAAGAGATAAGAGTAAATAAAACTAGAATTCAAAACTTTCTTGGTTGTTGCCTTCGTGGACGGTTTTAATCCATTTAAGGCGTTTCGGTCGCACCGACATTCTGATAGTAGTACCCACCATAACTACAAACCAATGCATCATATAAATAAAACCCCGCAGAGTTTGTAAAGCGATAATAAACTTTTGCCAATTAGTTAGTTTTTCGCTCTCATGAGTGCGACGCAAACCGACTAACATCCCCCAGCCTACCAAAGTAAATAATATCGTCGATAAAGGAGATAAAATTGGCAAACGATGCCTTGCTACAGCCATCATTAAATCGGGAATAGCGGCGACGGGAAGAAGATATTGAATTAGCATAAAAGAAAGCAAATCGATAGTTTTTTGAAAACCCATGCGATTGCTAACAATTAAACGCCAATAATCTAAATAGCGTTGATAGCCACCTTCTGCCCAACGATTGCGCTGATGCCAAAGAGCTTTAACGCTGGTGACTCCTTCTTCTCGTACCGGAGGATAACTGAGAAAACCAATATCCCAGCCATCTAAATGCAAACGAATAGTTAAATCGAGATCGTCGGTAATAGTTTGTTCGTTCCAACCGCCACAACTTTCTAAAGCAGAACGATTGACAAATTGACCGTTACCCCTTAATTCGCCGATACCTCCCATAGTAATGCGCTGTTGTTGGAGATAGGTATCTAATGCCATTTCGGCCATTTGTCCCCGCGTCCAGAAATTTAGAGGAGCGTTAGAGATAGCTTTACGGACTTGTACCGCACCCATTTTTCGCTCGGCAAACATTGGTATAGTACGACGCAATAAATCGGGAGTTACCACAGCATCGGCATCGAAAACGGCGATTATTTGCCCTCGAGTTAAAGGCAATACTTGATTTAACGCTCCCGATTTACCCCCAGTAGCACCAGCACCGCGACGTAACACCTTCAAACAAGGATATTCTCGCCGCAATCGATCTAAAATTTCAAAAGTGCGATCGCTGCTGTTATCGTCGATCGCCCAAACTTCATATTTATTTGCGGGATAGTTGAGATTACAGAGATTTTTAATTAATTTACCAATTACTGCTTCTTCGTTTTTGGCGGCTACCAGTAAAGATACCATCGGAGCATCCCCCAGGCGATCGTCCGAGAGTGGTTCTGGTGGCTCTGGAACTTTAGTCGATATTATTCTGATGGCTTGAATGGTTAGCAACCCGCTCAAAGCTAAAACCGCTAAATATCCCCAGGATACTACGTGTAAAGTTATGGTAGTTCCGCAAATTGTCATTAACACAAAAGCCGCTTTGCGTCTGCGTCCTTCTAAACCAATAAAAAAATTGCTTCTAAATTCTTCTTCTTCTGCTTGCGGATCGGATAATTCAGATAACAGAGAGCCGATCGGGTCAAGCTCTTTGTTAGATTCGTTTTCTCTTCCTCGCTTTTCTTGCATAATTTGTTTATAATTATTTTTTGGTTTGAATATAAGTCTTGGTACTAATATTTTTTTTAATTAGCACTTCATTCGGGATTCGATCGCCTTGATAATTTTGGTTTTTTTGTTGCTTCGATCCGATCGGCACCTACTAGCTTAAGTAATTGCCGCAAGAATATGAAGCAAAACTAAAGAATCCCTTTTAAAATTATGGCAAACTCGAGCAATTACTGGCTAAAATTATCTAAAAATTAACCGCTTTACCAATTTATTCAGTAAAATTATCTTTGAAATGTTTTCGCGATCGCGATACTGATGACAAATTTTACGATCGAATTGGCTTTTTCTCGAGTAGCTATCAATTATATTCTAATTATCTCAGTAACAGTATTATTATCAGTATTGTGGGTAGAACTGATTAGAGATATTTATCATTTTTTGTCCCATCAATGGGGTTTTTTATATCGTCTTCACGGTTGGCATCATCGCGTCTTTCGTAAAGATTTATCGGTAGTTAGCGATACAATTTATCGTCAAGCTCACTGGTACAATGACTTACCCGAATCTTTGGTAATGCTATCGTTTAGTTGTTTGCCCTGGATAATAGTTAATTTTGTCGATATTGAACCGAAATGGCCGGCTTTGGCTGGTTCGCTCTATACTTTAACGTTTTTATGCGGAGCGATCGCTCGGGGTGCAGGACTAGCATATGCGGACGAACTGACCGATATTACTCACCGTCCGGGAGAATTTAAGAATTTACCAGCAAACTGGTTTGTTAATCGAGAGTATCATTGGCGACATCATTTTGACAACCAAGATGCTTATTTTTGCGGAACTTTAACTTTAGTAGATCGATTGATGGGTACGGCTTTATCTTTAAAAGGAAAAACAATTGCAGTTACTGGAGCGTCGGGAAGTTTGGGAAAAAGTTTGTTAAAACACCTCCACGATCGCGGTGCAAAAACAATTGCTTTAACTTCTTCTGGAGGGGATATAAGTATAAAAATTAAAGAGAAAATTATCCCGATAAAAACTGTTCGATGGCAAGCCGGATCGGAAACTTTATTATTACCAGAATTAGAAAAAATAGATATTTTAATTCTCAATCACGGCATTAACGTCCATGGAGAAAGAACTAGCGATGCGGTGGCTCGCTCTTATGAAATTAATACTTTTTCTAGTTGGCGTTTGTTAGAATTATTCCTCTCGACAGTGAAAAATAATCGCGATCGAGTCTGTAAAGAAGTTTGGGTAAATACTTCAGAAGCAGAAGTCAACCCCGCTTTTAGTCCCCTTTATGAATTAAGTAAAAGGGCTTTAGGTGAGTTAGTAACTTTGCGTCGTCTCGACGCTCCTTGTGTGGTGCGGAAATTAATTTTAGGGCCTTTTAAAAGCAATTTAAATCCGATCGGAGTGATGTCGGCTGATTGGGTAGCCAAACAAATTATTAACTTAGCAGTTCGAGATGTCAGGGACATAATTGTAACTATCAATCCCCTAACTTTTATCGCCTTTCCCGTTAAAGAATTTTTAGTTGCTAATTACTTTAAACTTTTTAGCGATCGCATCAGCGAAAAGCAAATTTTACCGAAATAAAACGTCACAATAATGTCTCGATCGGTTATTTATGTCGCTATTACCAGTCACGGTTTCGGTCATGCCGTCCGTTGTGCCGCAGTAGTTAACGCTACAATACAGATCTACCCAGAAGTATTACCAATCTTAGTTACTACCGTCCCCCACTGGCTGTTAGAATCTTATATCCAAGGAGAATTTATACAGCGATCGCGCTCTTTAGATGTCGGTGTGGTTCAAAGCGATAGCTTGAAAATGGACAAAGCTGCTACCCTCGAAAAAATGCAGTACATTCGATCGCAGCAAAGTAAAATTATTGCCGGAGAAGTTAATTTTATTCTTACCAATCGCGTAAAATTGATTTTAGCCGATATACCACCAATAGCTGCTGCGATCGCCAAATCTGCTAATATGCCCTGTTGGATGATAAGTAATTTTGGTTGGGATTATATCTACAAAGACTGGGGAGAAGAATTCCAAGAGATTGTAAACTGGATGAGAGAAGATTATCGAAGTTGCGATCGCACTTTTAAATTGCCATTATCCGAACCGATGAATGGTTTCCCTCATCTTACCGATGTGGGTTTGACTGGTGGTAATCCTCGCTATGAAGCAACCGAGTTACGGAAAACTTTTAATTTAAATAAACCAAAACAAAGAACTATTTTACTGACTTTTGGCGGTTTGGGACTTCAAGAAATACCGTATCATAATCTAGAAAAATTCCCGGACTGGCAATTTATTACTTTTGATAGATGTGCGCCTAATTTACCTAATTTAGTTATAATAAAAGATCGTCGCTATCGTCCTGTAGATTTCATGCCTTTGTGCGATCGAGTTGTTTCTAAACCAGGATACAGCACTTTTGCTGAAGCTTTACGCACCCAAACCCCAATTGTTTCGATAACTCGAGATGATTTTGCTGAAGCTGCTGTATTGCTCGCTGGAATCGAAAATTACGGCTATCACCAAATTATCAAACCAAAGGATTTTTTCACTTCTCAATGGGATTTTTTACATCGAGATCCTTTATCGCCAAATAAACCAAATCCTTTACCCACCGACGGCAACGAAACGATCGCTAAAGCTATAGTAGAATTTTTGCAGAAACAGACATGAACCAACATCAAACAGCAATAAAAATTAAAACAACTCCCAAATCTTTACATAAAATCACTTCTAAAATTGAGGCGATCGTTGCTGACTCGGGAATCGTTACCGGCCTTTGTAATATTTTCGTGCGCCATACTTCGGCATCTTTAGTAATACAAGAAAATGCCGATCCAGATGTTTTAAAAGATTTGGCAAATTTCTTCGCTAAATTAGTCCCAGAAAATTCTAGCCTTTACATTCATAATGCAGAAGGGCCGGACGATATGCCAGCTCACATTCGCTCGGCTTTAACCCATACTTCGGAACAAATTCCTGTTAGCAATGGTAGGCTAGTTTTGGGTACTTGGCAAGGTATTTATTTGTGGGAGCATCGTCAGTATTCCCATCAGCGGGAAATTGTCGTTCATATTAGCGGATATTAGTTAAAATTGTTTGGCAAATCTCTAATCTTTTTTTGAAATCGGGTTCTTGCCAAATAGCTCCTAAAATTGCTACGCCATCAAATCCTATTTCGATCGCTTTTGCTGCATTTTTGCTCTCTATTCCTCCTAAAGCAATGATTTCTAGTTTATTAGGTTTGTTTTTGAAATAATTTTCTATGTCGATTAAATCGAATTTACTTTGATATCCTTGTTTAGAAATACTGTTAAAAATGGGACTTAAAAAAACATAATTATAAGGATAGTTATTATTTTCTATTTCTGCCAAACTGTGAAATGATTTACTTTGATGAATGTTCTTCGATAAACTAGAATCGAATTCTGTTTTACTGGTGTGATGAATACCATTTATTTTCTCTTCTTTAATTAATTGATGGTGATGGTGGATAATTATATATTTTTTGTATTGTTTAGGAATTAGAGCTAAAAATTGTTTGTATTCTTGATAATTAAAATTTGGCTTTCTCAAATGAAAATATTTTAATCCCAACTCAAAAAAAGCAATAATAGTTTCAATTTCATGATTTATATTAACCGGACTGGAAATAACAATTAACTTCATTATGAATTTTTATTTAGGTATTGATTTCGGTACTTCTGGAGCGAGAGCAATTATCATCGATCGCCAAGAAAATATAATAATAGAAGTAACAGAAACATTTCAAGATTTTCAAGGTAAAAACTTAGCAAACAATTGGCAAAAAACCTTATTTCATTTAATCGAAAAAATACCACAAAAAATTAGAGCCGAAATCAGAGCGATCGCCATTAATGGAACTTCTTCGACAGTATTATTATGCGATCGAAATGGCAATACAATCGACGAACCAATTTGGTATTACGACAATCGAGGCAAAGAAATATTAGCCCAAATTTATGAAATAGCACCCCCCGATAGCGTCGTTTTAAGTGCGACTTCTAGTTTGGCAAAGCTTCTTTGGTGGTACGAAAAACCAGTATTCGATCGCGCTAATTATTTTTTACATCAAGCAGATTGGTTAGCCTTTTTATTGCACGGAAAATTAGGAATTAGCGACTATCATAACGCTTTAAAATTAGGCTACGACGTTCGCAATCTTTGTTATCCCGATTGGCTTAAAAACTTACCAATAAAAAACATTTTACCCCAAGTATTCCCCCCAGGTACGCCAGTAGGAGAAATTACCAAAGAAATAAGCGATCGCTTTGGGTTGCCAAAAAATTGTATAGTATGTACTGGGACTACTGATAGTATTGCCGCTTTCCTTGCTAGCGGTGCTAAACTCCCAGGAGAAGCAGTTACATCGTTAGGATCGACTTTAGTTTTAAAATTATTGAGTCGCACTCCCGTAGAAAATGCTAAATATGGAATTTACAGTCACAGACTGGGAAATTTGTGGCTGACTGGAGGTGCTTCTAATACAGGGGGTGCGATATTAGCTGAGTTTTTTACCCCCGAAGAATTGAAAAATTACAGCGATCGCATCGATATTAACCTAACTACCCCTCTAGATTATTATCCTCTCTTAGAGCCTGGCGAGCGTTTTCCCATTAACGATCCTAATTTACCACCAAAGTTAGATCCTCGCCCTCAAGATCCGATCGCATTTTTACATGGTTTACTGGTAAGTATGGCTAAAATAGAAGCCAAAGGCTATCAATTATTGCAGCAATTTGGAGCTGACAATCTAAATAAAGTATATACTGCCGGAGGCGGTGCTAAAAACACTGTTTGGCGCAAAATTCGTCAGCAATATTTACAAGTAGAGGTAATTGAGTCGGTTAATACTTCAGCAGCTTACGGTACTGCATTATTAGCCAAAAAAAATTAATTTTCATTAAAAATTTTTCCCGCGATCGATTGGAATAAATAAGTAGAGCTAATTTCTAAATTCGATCGAAAAAATAAACTTTGAATATCGATATTATATAACTAAACAGAAATGTAATTCACCTTATCTTTACTGAAATTGTGCTTAAATTAATAATATTTACGCGATTTAGCCGATTACTTTTTTAACAATTAAAGGAAATAATTAAAAAGTATGTATATTCAATTGCAAGCAATTACATAACGATTGCTTCAGTAAATTAACTTTTAAATTTCCTTTTTTGACAAAATGAAAATTTATCATAAACTAGCTTGTGGAGTCTTTATTAGTTCGGTATTTTTAGGACTATTAGGAACTGTTTCGTGGCGAATTAACAATAAAATCAAAAAAGACAACCAACATATAGCTAAAAATTCATTAATAGAAGTTGAAACCTCTAAAGAAATGACCCGTTCCATACAGGCAATTCAAGCAGCTTCTCAAGAGATTTTAGTAGACAAATTGAACGAAAATAAAGAAGAAGATTCAACCAGAGGAAATGCCGAAGTAATTAAAGCAGGTAACTTAATACAACGAGAATTATTGAAATTTGAAAAAAATCTAAATCCCAGCAAAGAAGCCAATATAAACGCCCTAGCAACAGAAGGCAATTTAAGATATGGCGACTCATTAACAGAAGCAGAAGAATTAGAAATAATCGAAGCAGTCGAACAAAAATTTTTAATATACAAATCTAAAATGGATCGATATATCGTTTTAGTCGATTCAGATCCAGACAAAGCTTATAGTTTTTTAGAAGAAGAAATCGAACCATTAGTTAAAGAAGAACTACTGCCTTTAGTGCGAGAATATCAAGACGATGCCTTACAAGAACTAAAATATAAAACAGTAAATATCAATCAATCCCTCGAAGAAGATAATACCTTTATTGCGGGATTTGCTCTATTTAGTTTGGTTGTTTCCGTAGGAATAGGATGGTCGATATCTTATCAAATTTCTGAAAAAATTAAAAAATTAACAGCAGCAGCAGAGCGAGTAGGTAAAGGACAATTAGAACCGATCGCCATCGATCCGAAAGAAAACGAAAGCGAATTAAAAATTTTAGCTCTAAGTTTCAATCAAATGATAGAAGGAGTTAAACAAAGTACCGTATCTCGCTCTTATCTCGATAATATTCTCGGCTCGATGATCGACAGTTTAATTGTCATCGAATTAGACGGAACTATTGAGAAAGTAAATTCTGCCACCCTCAAACTTTTAGGATATAAAAAAGAAGAATTAATTGACAGAAAAATAGATGTAATTGTTAAAGATCGAGCTGACGAATTAGAATCGACGATCGTTTCGCACCGTTTTATCGGTAATTTTGAAACAACTTATTTAACAAAAGCAGGTAAAAAAATTCCCGTAGCTTTTTCTAGTTCTTATTTAATCGACAACGATAAAAAAATTATCGGCATAGTCTGCGTTGCCAAAGATATAACAGAGAAATATTTAGCCGAAAAAGCATTGCGAGAAAGCGAAACAAGATATGCTTTAGCTTCTCGTGCTGCTAACGACGGACTTTGGGATTGGAAACTCAATAACAATCAGATATACTATTCTTCTCGTTGGCAAAACTTACTCGGTTACGATCGCGCCGAACTGACAAACAACCCACAAGAATGGTTTTCTAGAATTCATCCCGACTATCTAACAGAAGTAACCGAACTAATCGAAAGATTAAAAAATAAAGAACTTTTTCAATTTGAAATCAGCTATCAAATGCGCCATAAAAATGGCAATTATCGCTGGATGCTCTGTCGCGGTATTGCTGTAGAAGACGATGAAGGTACAATTTATCGCATCACCGGATCTCAAACTGATATTACCAAATCTAGACAGATCGAGGAACAATTGCGCTACGCAGCCATTCACGATCGACTAACAGGATTATACAATCGAGCCTTTTTCGATCGAGAATTAGCAAAATCGATCGATCTGGCCAATCGCGATCGCAATTATTTGTTTGCAGTATTGTTTATCGATTTAGACCGTTTTAAAATTGTTAACGACAGTCTCGGGCATCAAGCAGGAGACCGATTATTAATCGATATCGCCAAAAAACTAGAAGATACCATTCGCGATCGAGATATCGTCGCTAGACTCGGAGGAGATGAATTTGTAATTCTGCTCAAACAAATCGATCGTCTCGAAAATGCCACATTTATCGCCGATCGCATTTTAGAAAAATTAGCCCATCCGATCGACCTCAAAGGCCATGAAGTATCCGTTACCGCAAGTATTGGTATTGCTCTGAGCGATCGTAATTACAATAATATCGAAGACTTCTTGCGAGATGCCGATACCGCTATGTACGAAGCCAAAGCAAGCGGAAAAGGTCGCTATACGATCTTCGAGCCTAATATGTATCAAAATGCTCTCAAACGCTTAAAATTAGACAAGGATCTCCGACGAGCAATTGAGAAAAATCAATTCGAACTTTTTTATCAACCAATTGTCGAGTTAACAAATCATAAAATTATTGGCTTTGAAGCCCTCTTAAGATGGCAACATCCCGAAAGCGGCCTAATTTCCCCGGCCGAATTTATTCCTATTGCTGAAGAAACCGGATCGATCCTCTCGATCGGTTGGTGGGTTTTGCACGCTGCTTGTGCAAATATTAGTAAATGGCAACAAGAATACGAGTCATATCGCGGTTTGAAAATTAGCGTCAATATCTCAGCAGTTCAGTTTTCTCAGCTAGACTTTGTAGAACGAGTTACCGAAATTTTAGAAACAACCGGTTTAAATCCTCAATGTTTGCAACTAGAAATTACCGAAACAACTATTATTAAAAATATCGATCGGGCTAAATCGATCTTAAAGCAATTGAAAGCGACGGGAATTAAAATTTCTCTCGATGATTTTGGTACGGGCTATTCATCTTTAAGTTATTTGTATAAATTACCGATCGATACTTTAAAGATCGATCGTTCTTTTCTCGATAATGTCGATCGAGATTCTGACAAACTAGAGGTTATTAGAACGATTATTTTACTTGCTAAAAATTTGGGTATGAATGTTATTGCTGAAGGGATCGAAAACGAACAACAAAAAGCTTTACTTTTAGAATATTGCTGTCAGTACGGGCAAGGATTTTTATTTTATAAACCATTGTCTAGTTCTTTAGCTGCCGGAGCTTTAATGATTTCTAACTCTATGCTTAATTAAAATTTTTTGCTTTAGTATCTATACAGCTCGAACTTTTAAGTTTAATAATATTAAAAATTAAAGAAAATACTTCTGGCTTTTACTATAAATGTCAGATTTTTTTTCTTAATAAAATAAAAGGGGAAAATTTTGCTAAAATTTTTTTGTCCTCAGTGAAAATTTAACAAAAAGATGCGCTTTAAATTACTATATCTCTCATGTTTGTCCTTACTGCTCGCCCAACCATCCCCAGCATCAGCTCAGTTAATACCAGATACCACGTTAGGCAACGAAAACTCGATCGTCAACCAAATTAACAACCTCAGACAAGATATTAACGGCGGTGCGACTAGAGGAACTAACCTTTTTCACAGCTTTCAAGAATTTAATGTTAATTCAGGACAAAGTGTATTTTTCAACGCACCAGGAATAAGCAATATATTTACTCGCGTAACCGGCAGCAATGTTTCTAATATTTTCGGAACTTTAGGAGTTAATGGAAACGCCAATTTATTCTTAATTAATCCTAACGGAATTATCTTCTCTCAAGGAGCAAGATTGAATTTAAACGGGGGTTTTACTGCCACTACAGCAACAAATCTTAGCCTCGGGCCGGGCTTAGAATTTAGTGCGATTAATCCTCAGCCCCTAGCAAATAATATAACAGTTAATTTTCCGATTAGTTTCGGATTTGGTAACCCCAACCAGCCAATTAATACCGGGACAATTACCGTCCAAGGAACGGGACAAAACTTACAACCTCAAATTCCAGGACAATTAATTACTGGCAGAAATACAACTCAATCTTTACAGGTAAATCCCGGACAAAATCTGAATTTAATCGGGGGCAATATTAACTTAAATGGCGGCTCGATCGCCTCAGTTGGAGGTCAAATTAATTTAGCTGCGATCGCTCGAGGTACTGTATTAGCAGAAGCCAACGGACAATTAAATTTAGAGTCAGTTTTATCCTTCGAAAACGTTAGATTGACAAATGGCAGTTCGATCGATCTAAGTTCTTCTCCAGCTGTACCTAACCTCGGTAGCGGTTCGGTTACAATTCAAGGAGCGACAGTCGAATTGTTAGATAATTCCGTAATTTTAAACCAAAATCAAAGTATCGAATCTGCAGGAAATATTGACGTTATCGCTACTCAAAATTTTAGCGCGATCGGTTTAAATAACGGTAGTCTCAGAAGCGGAATTTATAGCGAAACTGGTGGATTGAATTCTGGGGAAGGGGGAAATATTTCAATTCGATCGCCCAACATCATCTTACAAAATGCAGCGATCGCCGCTAATACTTACAGTGCTGCAGAAGGAGGACAAATATCCTTAACAACTAATAACATACAAATAGCTGCCGATTCGACAATTAGTACTTTAACGACTGGTACTGGTTCGGGAGGAGAGATTAATTTAGAGCCGATCTCCGGCAATCAAATCGCCGTTAGCGACATTAACTTAATTACCGCTACCAGCCAAGGATTGGGCGAACCAGGAGAAATATCGGTAGATGGAACGATCGTACAAGGTAGAATATTTATTACTCCAGAAGTACCCCCGATCGAAACGATCGAGCAGATCCAAATACAACCAAGACAACAACAAGTAGATGAAATACAACCAGTAGTGCGGGTTCGAGAACAAGAAGATTTCATCGTTTCTTTATTAACCCGACAGTCTTATTCAGAATATATCGATAATATTAATCGCAGTTGCCGGCCGGCCGGGGAAAGCGAAGATAACAGTAAGTTTGGGATTAGAAATGTTTTTCCTGCTCAAAAATTTTTAGAAGAAGGGGGATCTTGGCAATTCGATATTTTTATTACTACCGACGAGCGCGCGCGATCGCAAGAAAACTGGAACGAGGCGATCGTACCCAATGCAATTATTGCTGATAATAACGGCAAAACTTATTTAGGATTGATTTGTGCGAGTCGAAAACAAGAGTAATAGTTAAAATTCAACGATCGTGCCAGTTACCGAAAAAGAAAAACCCCCATCTTGAATCGTTTCGTTGACATTAGGATTGTTGCGGTTAATTAGGGGAATGCCATAATTGAGATCGACCTCAAGGCGATCTCTTATCTCAAATCTCAATCCCAATCCTACAGATAGTAAATTGGTGACTAGAGGATCTTCAATACTAGTATTCCACACCTTACCAAAATCGATAAAAGGCACTAACTGAAGCCGCATCTGTTTTGCTTCGTTTCTCCAGAGAGGATACCTCAGCTCCCCCGAAAGAAACAGTCCATTATCCCCCACTGCGATCGAATTTTGATAGCCTCGCACCGTTTCTAAACCCCCCAAACCGACTTGCTCGAAAGCAGGTAAAGAATCTTTGGCTAATTGCAAACTACTCCTGACAAATACAAAAGTATCCGGCCCTAAAAAACGCAAATATTCAGCCGACGATCGCCAAGCAAGAAAACGACTGTCTGGCAAGCCACTATCGTCGATCGTCGCACCCAAAGCATCTATTCCAACACTCAATTCCGATCGCAGGGCGATAATATTCTCAGTGCGATCGCGCACCAAATACTCGATCGGAAAGCGGATCGCCGTAACCGTTAAATTGCCATTGTCATCTGCCCCTCTCAAAAGCCGAACTCTTTGCCCGTCGATGGTATTAGTAGCTTCGGCAAACGATCCCACAACTCCTACGGATAATTTTTCTAAGGGACGATCGATTAAGGGCAGACTGTAGCCAATATTGGCATATTCCGCGTCGATATCGGCATTAAAATTGTTAAAGGGAGTTTCGACTAAATCGTTGGCATTTTGCCCGTAAAATAGGTTTAAATTGCCCGTTTTCGGCCCGAGGGGTAGATTGTAATTCAAGCCAAAACCTTCGCTACCAGAAGTATGGGAATACAAAGCACTGAATTTGTCTCCGATGCCAAAAACTCCCGTTTCTACTTGAGCGACAATTTCGTTACTACCTATCAAAGCCGATCGACGATTGGAAAATCTCGACCTCACAGCCACAACTGGCGCGGCCACTACATCTGCTTTTAAAATAACTGCCCCAGTTCGATCTCGATCGGGAACAACTTCGATATTTATGTTTTCAATATTATTATCTTCTGTTAACAAAAATATTGTTTCTTCTAGAGTTCTGATGTTGAAAATTTCATTTTTAAATCTCGCTAAAATACGCGATCGCACGTACCCCTCAGCTAAATACCCTTTTACATCTACTTCGACTCGAGCGATCTTGCTTTCGGTAATCAATATCGTTACCACTCCATCCCTCAATTCTCCGGGAATTGCTCGCGCAAACGAAGAATTATATCCTCTTTGGGCATAATATTCTGTTAAAATTCTCGATACTTCCGTTATTAAAGCTGGGGTCAGTTCTTGTCCGATATATGGGGTTAATAAATTTTGTAAAGTCTCTGTCGAAAAGATTGTATTGCCGAGAATTTTAAAGTTGTTTACTTGGATTTTATTTGCTATTAATCTTCTCTGGCTAGTTTCTTTTTCTAATTGTCTCGGACTTGCTAAAGTCTGAACTGGAAATAAAAAAATTATTCCCGTTATCCCCGCCAAAAATATTAAGTTTAGTTTCATTTTTTTAATTTTTTAGATTTTAGTTTATTAGGTTTTAGAGCAAGAATATACTAGAGAAATATAAAAGTCAAATCATAACTATATAATCGGAAAATAAGGGAAATATATTATTATGAAATACAAGCTATTAGTTAAGAATATAAGTTTATTTTTAGTCCTATCAATTATTAGTTTTGCCTCCCCAACCTTTGCTAAAGAAAATCGAGTTGCATCTGCTACGGTTCGAGCAGAAAATCTTTTTCAGCAAGGAAAATATCGAGAAGCCATTACAATATACGATCGCATTATTCCCAGTTTAAAACAAGAACAAAAGGCAATTGCTTATTATAATTTGGCAGTGGCAGAAAATAGAATCGACTCAAAAATATCGGCAATTCAAAATTTACAAAAAGCTATCCCTTTATTAGAAAAAGTTTCAACAGAAAAGTATATTATAGCTAATTTATTTTTATCGCAATTATTTTTAGAGCAAGGGATTTTAGCGGAAGCAGAACCAATTTTAAAAGCGACAATTCCTTTAGCCGAGCGAGAAAATAAATCTAATTCTGAAGCAATAGGTAGGTCTTTATTAGGCAATCTCAATTTAAGATTCGATCGCTACGAAGAGGCGATCGAACAATATCAATCCAGTTGGGAAATTGCTAAAAATCCGACAACTTTAATTAGTCTCAGTCAAGCTTTTTGGCAAAGGGGCGATCGCACTGCTGCAGAAGTAGAATTAGTTCAAGATCTTGCAGAAAAAGAAAGATTAAAACAAGCAGCAAAACAGGATTTTGAAGCCGGATATCAAGCAGCAACAAAAGCAATTTCAAACGCCAAAACTAGCGAAAACAAAATTAGTAGCAGAATTAATTTATTAAAATATTTTTCTCAATTTGTAAGCCGATCGGAAGCAGAAAATATTAAAAATGAAGCGATCGACCTCTTAAATGAATTGCCAGATTCTGCTTATCAAGCATCGAGTTGGATCGCTTTAGCACAAATATCTAACGATCGCGAAGCACTCAGATTTTTATCCCGTTCTCGAGCAATAGCTAACAAAATAGACGCTCCCGAACCCCTTGCTTTAGCTCTAGAAAATATAGGTAAAATTAATTTAGATCGAAATAATTTAGCAACGGCAAAAAGCAATACAGAATCGGCAATATTAATATCGGAAAAAACTGTCAATTCAGAACGATTATTTTTCCAATTTTGGCAGCTAGCAAAAATTCAATTAGCATTAGGAAACGCAGACGCAGCGATCGATGCTTACGGCCAAGCACTCTGGAATTTACAATCGAATCGCGGCGAATTTACCGCAGGAAATAACAATTTACTTTTTTACCTTCAAGAAGAAGCTCAACCTTTTTTACGGGAATATATTACCCAATTATTATCTGCTCCAAATCGAGAAAGAATCAGAACGGCGATCGATATTCTTGGCGTACTAAAACTATCGGATTTACAATCTTATTTTAACGATCCTTGTTTTGAAATCCTCTTTCAAGTCGATGAATTAGAAAGAAAAAAAATTCCCGAAAATCGAGCTAATATTTACGAATTTATTGCTGAAGAGCGATTATTTTTAATTTTAGAAACCCAAGATAATTATGTTTTACGTAGCGTTGATATTTCCAAAGAAGATTTAGAAGCAAAGGTAAAAGAATATCGACAAATTTTAGTCATACCGACCGGATCTGCCTTCGTACAACCATCAAAAGAACTCTACAATATTTTAATCGCTCCTTTAATTAACGAAATCCCCAGAACAGTTACAAAACTCAGTTTTTCTCGCGACGGAGAAATCGAAAATATTCCCTTAGAAACTTTAATCGATTCCGAAGATAATTACCTCATTGAAAAATATCAGATCGCCTATTCAGCAGGATTAGAAACTAACTTAATACCTAATAACGATCGCGGTGAAAAAATAATTTTCGGTCTCAGCGAAAGCCAAATACAAACCACATTGAGATTTGCAACTCAAGAAGTTCGCGCGATCGCCGAAACAATTAAAGGAGGAGAAACTTTTCTCGATCGAGAATTTACAAAAAACGCTTTAAGTCAAACGATCCAACAAGAAGATATTTCTTTTCTCCACATAGCAACTCACGGAAGTTTTCAAGGAACTGCCAAAAATTCTTATCTAGAAGCATTTGACAGCAAAATATCCTTAAATAGCTTTAAAAACTTCTTATTAAGTGCCAGACAACCGATGAATTTGCTCACTTTAAGCGGATGCGAAACGGCGATCGGCAACGAAAGAGCGATCCTCGGATTTGCGGGAGTATCGGTTAGAGCGAGAATTCCTAACGTTATTGGCTCTGTTTGGTCGATTCCCGATAACGTTACTGCCATTTTAATGGAAGAATTCTATCGCAATTTATCCCTCGGTAAAACAGTCCCAGAAGCCAAGCAGATCGCTCAACTTAGAATCATCGAACTCGGAGAAAATCCGCGATCTTGGGCTGGAATTATTTTAATTACCAATTAGTTCAGACCTCTTTACTAACTACTTCCTGGGGTCTTTCTATCTCGCTAAGAGATGTTACTATCGGCCAAAAAATAATAAAATCAGTTCCTTTACCGAGATCGGATTCAATTCTATATTTTCCTCCCGATTTAATCAAACAATCTCGAACGTTAGAAAGTCCCAATCCGCTCCCCATTTCTGGCGGTTTTGTGGTATAATGAGCCTCAAAGATTTTCTCTTGAATTGCGGGATCGATACCTTCGCCGTTATCCTTGACGATAATTTTGATCCAATCTTTGCCGTTTTTCGTCGTAATCGATATTGTCGGCTGATAGTCCCTTGAATTAAGGTGCATTTTTTTACTTTCTACAGTATCCAAAGCATTGATCGTTAGATTTTGGATTACTTGTTGCAGATCGGTGACATCTAAGTAAAAATCTGGAACTGATTCGTCGTAAAAAGTCCAAATCACGCGATTAAAATCTTTATAAGAATATCTGCGATTTTCGTTGAATTGCCCTTCTAAAGAGTATTTAATAATCTTTAGTATCCCATCTATTTCTTCGTTAATATTGGTTTTAACTAAGTTTAATTCTTTTTCCCTTTGCACCGAACTGTGAATTTTGATTTTTTCTAAAATCGAATTAGTTCTGATAATTTGTCGATTAATTTCAGAAATATTTTTAGCGGTTCGATCGTAATATTCATTTAATATCGTCGCATCTATACGACCTATTTTGGAGTCTACAGGATGGGTTAACTTATTTTTAAGAGAATTTAATCCTTCTAATGATAATGTAGCTGCCCTATATACCCCCCCGATCGATTTGCCGATATCGTGAGATATTCCGGCCAAAATTAAACCAATACTGGCTAACTTTTTCTGAGCTACTAACTGCTCTTGCCTTAAAACTAAATCGTTTTTCTGCTCGATTAAAGTCTGATTGATCTTTCTTAATTGTAAAGTTTGCTCGTAAATTATCGCGTCTTTACTGTCGTGGGCTTGTTTTAATTTATCGACGTAAACTTGAGAAGCACCGTACAATACAGCCCCAGCTATACCTAAAACTGCCGGAACTACTGGCAACCACCAAGCTTGAAGATAGAAAAAGATCCAACTAATCGCGATCGCTACTATCGACAATCCCAGTCCGATTAATGTGGCTTTAAGATAGAAAAAGCTTTGATTTTTTTGAGAATCGTTGGCTTTTTTTTGTCCTACGTTCCAATTCCAAATATTTTCTTTTCCTAAATTAGCCACTCCGCAAGCAGTAACTAAAATCCACAAAAAAATCCAAATAATTTCAGTAGTTTCGGGCCATGTTTTTAATAAAGGTCTGTTATCTAATACAGCACTAATTATCTGGCTGGTAGCATTTGCTTGCACCCAACCGCCATAAACTTCTGCCAGCTCGCTTTTATTATGAAAGCTGTAAGGAGTGTAGAAAATATCAGGAAAAGAAGGAGTTCTGGTGCAGATAATTACGACTTTATCTTTTAAAAGTTTGGGAGGAACTCGATTTTCTACTACTTCAAATGCCTTGACGCTGGGAAATCTTTCGGGATGGCTGCGATAATTTAATAATATTTGATAGCCGTTGCTGTCTATATTTGCATATCCCCCCGAATTATCTTGTATGGCTGGCATAATAACCGAACCTATTTTCAGATTTCCTCGATCGTCTGCTTCTAAAGAAAATCCTTCTTGTCTGAGGTATTCTCCTGCTAAAACCAGATTAAAACTAGCCAAGTCCGGCCTGTGTATTAAATCGGGATACAATACTGCCCTACGGACTACCTTATCATTATCGACAACAGTATCGTTCGAACCTACTTGTCCGTATGCTGCTAAAATCGGATGAGGCGGGATTTTTGGACTGTTAGGGGAGTAGATTGCTTTTTCGATCCCGATTATATTGCTATTTGCTTCGTCATCTAAAAACTCGGTTAATTTTTTTTCCCCGTCTTTATACTCTGGATTAACCGAGACATCGCGATAGATATCTATTCCGATCGCTCTGGGGTTATATTTTTGAATTTTCGCTAATAAATCGTATAATTCATAATCCGATAAAGGATATTCTTGAAATTGGCTGATATCGGATTCGGTTATTTCTACTAATACGATTCTCGAATCAACTTTTTCTACCGGTCTCGATTGAAAATATATATCTAAAACATCGCATTCTAAAAATTGCAACATTCCCAGCCAACGCAAAACTATCACGATCGCAAAGACTACTAAACTAGATTTAATTGCTACTTTAGAAGGAATTAATAAAGGTAATGCTCTTTTTATTCTTTTACCTAATCTCATTACTTTTTGGACTTTATTGATTTATTAAATTATTTTATTTTCCCTTTTTTTCCCTGTATTTTCAACTAAAAATTTTACCTCGTTACCTACTCAAACCATATAACAACAACATCAAGTAACGAGATAAAAGCCAAAACCTAGTCTAGAAAGAGTCGATCGAATATATTAGTTTGCAGTTGCGACTTTTTGTGCTTCTTGGAGTCCAACTTGTTCTAATAGATTGGCTAATAACTCTCTAGCAACAGGATCGTTTGGCTCGACCAATGAAGCAATACTATCGAACCAAATTGCTTCTTTTGCTAGGGCGATCGCTCGTTCGCTCGGATCTGTCATTTTGGCAATTTTCGCTGCTACTTGAGGAGATATTTCTACCTTTTGTAACCAGACTTGAGCTACAACATCTTGGGAGCGATCGTTAGGATTTAGCACTCTTTTTACAGAAAAACGATAATCTTTTCCAGTTTGCAATCCTGCTATATTTTTAGGAATAGTAATTGTTTTAATTCCTGGTTTATCTACTTTTAAATTTTGCTGCCAAATTGTGTGGTTAAATTTTCTACCTTTTTCTTCTAAGGTAACTACATAATTTCCCTGCGTTTCTGGGAAGTAAACTGCAAAAGTAGGGTGAGATGAGATAGTATTGGCTACGTGATTCGGAGCTAAGATCGTCTGGAAATCTTTTGAAGAGTTGCCAGGCCTTCTCGTTGCCGATCCTCTGGCTGTAATAATTCTACTTCTGTTATTAGCCCTTGCTTGTGCCGGAATTCTGTAGCTGATTCTTCTTACTCTTCTTCTCGTTCTGACTATTTCCTTTGTCTCTGCTTTGTTATATTTTGTTGTTGTTGTTTTGTTTTCTTTTGCTTGTACTTCCGGCACAAACGCTGATAAACTTATAACTGTTATTCCTATCCAGAATACGTTCAAAAATTTCATTTATTAATCCTCTTTATAAGTCTATTAAACTTTTGTCAGATTTTCGCTCTAAATTCCCTTATTATTCAAAGTTCGATCGTACAATTACCTATTGTTCGACTTAACTTTTTTTTCGTCGTTCTATTATACTTACAAGATCTTGCCTCCTCAAGACAACTTAATTAGATTTTACCGACAACTAGCCAGTTTAGTTCGTAATAACGACGAGGGATCTATCGCTTTAGTTCCTCAATCTTTACCTTAAATTAAAATTAAATTCTGCAATTTTTCTTAATATTTATAAATATTAAGTTAGCAGATTTACATTGCCAGTACAATCAGCAATTTCACTTAAAAGATGAGGTACACTTTATTTTAAACCGACGTTTTTTTCAACTGGCTTTTTTTAATATTCTTTCAAACCTAATGGTTCCATTAGCCAGTTTAGTAGATACTGCATTCTTAGGCCATCTACCAGAAGACCCACAACTGAAAGGATTAGCTGGAGTAGCATTAGGAAGTATTTTATTTAATTATATTTATTGGACTTTCGGGTTTTTGCGGATGGGTACTACCGGTACTACTGCAATTGCTGCCGGTCAAAAAAATGAAAATGAAGTTTTTTTAACGCTGTTAAGAAACGGAACTATTGCCTTAACAATTGCATTATTAATTATTATAATCCAAAAGCCATTACAAACAATTGGTTTTGCCTTAATAAGCGGTACTGAAGCAGTCAAAGAATCGGGAATAAACTATTACAATGCTTTAATTTGGGGCGCGCCAGCCACTTTACTTAATTTTGTTTTATTAGGTTGGTTTTTAGGGAGAGAAAAAGGCAAAATTGTTTTAATTATCTCAGCGATCGCGAAAATAGCTAATATTATTTTCGACTATGTATTTATCGTCCAACTAAACTGGGGAAGTGCAGGAGCAGGAAGCGCGACGGCGATCGGGCAGTATTTAGCGGCACTATTTGGTATAGCAATAATTTTCAGAGAATTTCCTCTCAAAAAAAATCGTAAATTATGGAATAAAATTTTAGATCGAGAAGCACTGTTAAATAGTTTTAATCTCAATCGAGAAATATTAATTAGGACTTTATTTTTAGTCACAACTTTTGCCATTTTTACTAATATGAGTGCCGCTTTAGGGACTAATTTTTTAGTAGCGAATACATTACTGTTGCAAGTAGTGACCTTAGCAGCTTATTTTATCGATGGTTTAGCATTTGCAACCGAAACAATTGCCGGAAAAAGTCGCGGAGAAGGAGCAAAAGAATTGCTATTACCATTACTAAAACTATCCGGCGGAATCGGCTTAATTTTAGCAATTTCGCTGGCCCTAACCTTTAATTTAAGCCCCAATTTATTTAAATTATTAACGAACAATCCCGAAGCGATCGCCGCAGTAACAACATATATTATCTGGCTGTTTCCAGTCTTAATATTTGGTGCGATCGCCTTCATCCTAGACGGATATTTTATCGGATTAACAGAAGGGCCGATCTTAAGAAAATCTACAGCAATCGCCGCGATCGTCTTTTTTAGTCCGGCAGCAATAGCCGCAAACTATTTAAAATCGAATCATATATTGTGGTTGGCTTTATCCTTATTTATGCTAGGTCGGGCAATTACTTTAGCGATCGAAGTAAGACCGACATTAACTACAATAAATAATCAGTACCGAGAACGTAATTAAATTGTGTTAAGAAAAATTATCGCTCGTCCTTTATTCATATCGATCGCCTCTTTATCGATCGCATCGAGTCTGTTACTATCGGCTTGCAACAACCAACCAGCAAATAATAATAAAATACTCGATCGCAAAGAATTTCTCAAACTACTTTACTGGCAAGCACCAACAATTCTCAACCCCCATCTTTCCGCCGGATCTAAAGACTTAGAAGCCAGTCGCATCACCATCGAACCTTTGGCAAGTTTTAACAATTCTTCAGAATTAGTGCCATTTTTAGCCGCAGAAATACCCAGTCAAGAAAATGGTGGCATCGCAGAAGACGGCAGATCGGTGACTTGGAAATTAAAACCAGATCTCAAATGGTCTGACGGTCAACCATTTACCGCCGAAGATGTAGTATTTACTTACGAATTTGTCAGCGATCCTGAAGTAGGTGCTTTTTCTAGCGGTATTTACGACATTATCGAAACTGTAGAAGCGATCGACGATAATACGGTAAAAATTAACTTCAAAAATGTTACTCCAGCTTGGTACACGGTTTTTGTCGGTCAATACGGAGGTATTTTACCCAAACATATTTACGAAAATTATCAAGGCCCCAACGCCAGAGAGGCCCCCGCTAACTTAAAACCGATCGGCACCGGCCCCTATCGAGCGATAGAATTTAAACCTGGAGATGTAGTAGTCTACGAAGCAAATCCTTATTTTCGCGAACCAGATCGATTAAGCTTCGAAAAAATAGAACTTAAAGGGGGTGGAGATGTGGTATCTACCGCCAGATCCGTACTGCAAACCGGAGATGCGGATTATGCCTATAATTTACAAATAGAACCAGCCATCTTAGCAAGATTGGAAGCAGGAGGAAGGGGTAAAGTAGTCTCCAATTTAGGGGCCTACACCGAACGGATCGTCATCAACCACAGCGATCCTAATACTGCTACTCCCGACGGAGAACGTTCTAATAAAGATATTCCCCATCCCTTTTTTAGCGATCGAAGAGTCCGTCAAGCATTGGCTTTAGCAGTCGATCGCGATACTATTGCCAAACGACTTTACGGTGTTACGGGTAAACCCACCGCCAATATTTTAGTAATTCCCGAACAATATAATTCTACCAATACCAGTTACGAATACAATCTTCAAAAAGCCGCACGATTGTTAGATGAAGCGGGTTGGCGAGATACTAATGGTGACGGAGTTAGGGATAAAAACGGAGTGGAAATGCAAATATTGTTTCAAACTTCGGTTAATTCGGTTCGCGAAAAAACTCAGGAGATAATTAAACAAGCATTGCAAGAAATTGGCGTTGTTGTCGAATTAAAAACGATCGATCCTGCGGTTTTCTTTTCTAGCGATCCTGCCAATCAAGATACGGTAGAACGTTTTTATGCCGATTGGGAAATGTTTAGCAGACAAACTGATAGCCCCGATCCTAGTATTTATATGAAAGTTTATACTTGCGACGAAATTCCTCAAAAAGCTAATAATTGGATCGGCGATAATGCTTCTCGTTATTGCAATCGAGAATACGATGAATTGTGGCGCAGATCTCTGACAGAATTAGATCCAGAAAAACGCAGACAAATGTTTATTGAAATGAACGATCTTATCGTCGAAAATACTGTTGTTATTCCTTTAGTTCATCGCGCTAACGTAATTGCAGTTAGCAACGAATTAAAAGGTATTGAAATGACTCCTTGGGATGCTAGAACTTGGAATATTATGGAGTGGAGAAAAGAATAATTATTGCTCTCTAGTTAGGGAGCATCGTAGGTTGGCAATTTCCGATCGCTCCCCAATCTTGGCTAGCTTACTCTCGACTTAAAGCCCCATCGTAAAGCTGTTTGCAAGACTTACTGTAATCGATGGTCGACATACTCAGACTGCCGAAAGAATGAGTCAAACCTACTTTAATAATTTGTTGTTTGTAAGTTAGATTTAGTAGAGAAAATTTTAATTCGATCGAGTTGCGATCTGAATTTTCAACAAGATTTAAAGTTTGTTTTTCGAGGGTGTAAGAACGTAAAACTTGCTCGAAAGCACTGCCGCAAAATATGATATATTTGCGCGGAAATTTAATCAAAACATCGAGGATTTTTTCTAAATATGGTTGTAAAATTTCCGGGGTAAATCCTGTTAAGTTAAAATCGGCGATCGGAGCGTGAGGAATTAAATATAAATAGAGTCGATCTAATTTTTGTCTGTTCCCCCAACCATCAATGAATGGTTCGATAAACTGCAATTGTTTTAATTCAGTTAAAGAGCCATTTTCGATAATTTTCTGGCGATCGGGTAATTCTTTGCAAGAATTTAAATAATCCTGATAGGTGGCAAATTTAACTCGTGCTTTGCTTTTGTTTTCTCGACAATTAAAACCTACAAATACGATTTTAGAGGCTAAATTGCCCCGAAAATATTGAGGAAATCGATTGCTAGCAAATTGTTGTTTGGTAAGAATTGATAGCTCTTTTGCCGAACTATTTCTTCCGCTATTAATTATTGCTTCGACTTCGGATCTAATCGATTCGAGAAAACCTTCAGCCCTTGGTGCTGTAAGAAACATAACTCGTTACGCTATTTATTATCATCAAATTCACTTAAGATTTGTCCGCCCCGATTGAGGATTTCGATCTTAGAAGGATATTAGAACGATCGCAAGCCAATTTCATCGGAAAATATACTTATTTTTGCGAAAATCAGCCAAAATTGTCGGCAAAAATACAGAGTAACTAGCCCGATCGCCCTCGAAGCCAAACAACAATCCAACTAAAATTAAGGACGAAACAAAGTTATGCCGCAAGTCTTTGCAACCCTGGTAAATTCAAAATATAGATACTTCGATCGAAATTATTACCAAGATGAGCTTTCTTAAAGCAGAAATAGACATATCTCAATATATAGATCATGCCGTACTCCAACCCACAGCAACAGCCAAACAAATAGAAAAAGCTTGCTGGCTGGCACAACAATATAACTTTCCTGCCATTTGCGTTTATCCGAATGCAGTAAAACAAGCAACAGAAATACTTTACGGTAAAAAAACTAAAGTTTGCACCACGATCGGCTTTCCCACCGGTGCGACAACAACCGCAGTCAAACTCTACGAAGCTAAAGAAGCCGTCGAAAATGGCGCAGGAGAACTAGATATGGTGATGAACTTAGGCTGGCTAAAAGCAGGAAACAGCGAAGCCGTATATGGAGAAATAGCTAAAATTTGTGAAGAAACACAACGAACCGTCAAAGTAATTATCGAAACCAACCTGCTCGATCGCGCAGAAAAAGAACTAGCAGCTCAAATCTGTCTCGATGCAGGTGCAGCATTTATTAAAACCAATACGGGTTGGTTCAAAGGAGCAACAGTAGAAGACGTAAAATTGCTAGCTCGAGTTACCAAAGGAGCGATCGGTATTAAAGCATCAGGGGGAATTCGTACCATCGATTTAGCGATCGCCTTAATTCAAGCAGGAGCAACTAGACTGGGAACGTCTCACAGTCTCAATTTAATCGAACAAATGCAAAATTACGATCCTCAAAGTCAAATATAAATCCAAAAATACCGGGTTTCCAAGCAAAAATTGTAATTTTTCTGGCGATCGATTATATATGAAACGGGGTTTATCCGCAGCAAGATTCAATCTAAAAAATCAATGAGCCGAACCTATCAAGCAACCGGAATCAATCTCAAAGGAATGCCATTAGGGGAAGCAGATCGTATGATGACTGTTTTGTCCCCAGAATATGGTTTTATTCGAGCAGTAGCCCCAGGTGCGAGAAAACACAAATCGAAATTAAGAGGTAGGAGCGAATTATTTATCGTTAATCAATTATTAATCGTTAAAGGGCGATCGCTTGATAAAATTATTCAAGCCGAAACTATTGAAACCTATCCTGGTTTGAGTCGAGATTTAGGTAAACTAGCCGCTTCCCAGTACTTAGCCGAGTTAGTACTCTGTTTTGAGAAAGGAGACATTCAATCGCAGGAATTATACGAACTATTTAAAGAACATCTCAGACGTATAGAAAAGCTCTTACCCTGCCCTACACGCCCCATATCCACCCCGATTATGGCTCATTTAACTCAAGCTATATTTCACCTTTTAGCCCTTGCTGGAATCGCACCATCGGTACGTGTTTGCTGTCAAACTCAAAAAATCTTACAAGCCGATCTCGCAGATCCTAACTTTAGAGTCGGGTTTAGTTTTTGCTCGGGAGGGGCGATCGGCTTACCCTTACAAGAAAATTGTGCCACAACTGCGCCTAAAATAGACCGTCGCTTGACTGGACTGGAGTTAAGTTTATTGCAACAATTAGGAGAAAAATATCTCCCAGAAACCGAGCCAAAATTCTCCGCCGGATCTCTAGATCGATCGTGGTTCAAAATAGAGAAACTGTTGCGCGATTACACTCAATATCATTTTGAGCGGCCGATTCGCTCGGCAAGTTTAATCGATTTAGGCGATCTAAAATCTTCGAAAACGATCCATACTTAATTTAATTTAATTAAATAAACAATAACAATAATGCAATTATTTGAAAAATCACAGCTAGAAACAGGAGAAGAGTCCCCAATTTTTAAAGACGATCGGGTAACAAATCAGGTAACAGACGATTCCATGAAACCAAATTCATCCAATTCAAGCGGTTTTGCGCCAGTTTTGCAAAACAGTCGCTTCCTAATTTTGTGGAGCGGTCAAATATTTTCTCAACTAGCGGATAAAGTATATTTAGTCTTGACGATCGCTATTATCGCCAATAGCTTTCCAGATCTAAAAGACAAAGTTACCATCATCAATCCTAATTCGGCAATTATGATTGCTTTTACCATTCCAGCCGTCTTATTCGGTTCTTTAGCTGGGGTATATGTCAATCGCTGGTCGAAAAAAGCTGTTTTAGTAATTTCTAATTTATTGCGAGGCTTGTTGGTCTTATTAATTCCGTTCTCGCTCTGGCTGGCTGGGAATATGAATGGTTGGTTTGACTGGCCGACTGGATTTTTGTTTTTGTTGGGTATCACTTTTTTAGTTTCGACTTTGACTCAATTTTTCGCCCCAGCAGAACAGGCCATCATTCCCTTAATTGTCAAACGTCAACATCTTTTACCTGCCAATTCTCTTTACGCTACCACAATGATGGCATCTCTAATCGTCGGCTTTGCGGTGGGAGAACCTTTATTAGTCTGGGCCGACAGTTTATTTCCCTCCTGGGATTTTGGTAAAGAATTATTGGTGGGGGGATCTTATATAATTGCTGGTTTGCTCTTAATTTTGGTGGGAGCAAAAGAAACTAAAAAAGACGTACAAACCACACAAATCGGTGTCTTTAAAGATATTTGGGATGGGATTCTCTATTTAAACGAAAATCATCGCGTTCGCAATGCCCTAATTCAATTAATAATTTTATTTTCTGTTTTCGCCACTTTACCAGTTTTAGCCGTAGCCTTAGCCGATCGCATCCCCGATATGAAGCCAGAACAATTCGGTCGCTTAATTGCCGCAGGAGGAGTCGGAATCGGTTGCGTGGCCGCAATAATTGGTAATTTAGGTCAAAGATTTTCCAACCGCATCTTGAGCATGACCGGCCTGTTAGGAGTTTCAGGAGCTTTAATCGGTTTGTCCTTCTCCACTGGAGAACAATGGTTAGCATTAGTTATGACCGCATTTTTAGGCGGATTTGCCGCCTTAGTAATCGTACCGATGCAAACCACCGTTCAAGCAGAAACGCCCCCAGATATGCGCGGTAAAGTCTTTGGATTGCAAAATAATTTAGTCAATATTGCCATTTCCCTACCCCTAGCCTTAGCAGGAACGGCCGAACATCATTTTGGCTTGAGACCCACTTTAACAGGCTTGGCCCTTATAGTCTTATTAGCTGGTATTTTAATTTGGAATTTGTCGGGCGATCGAGCCACAAAATCGACAAAAGTTGACAAATCAGGTCGTTAGTTGTCTTCTATTATTATTATTTCTCATAAATAATTAATTAACTCTGATAACAAACTGCTGAAATACCTGAATGCATATCGCTTGGTTGGGAAAAAAAACACCTTTTTGTGGCAACGTTACTTACGGTCGAGAAATCACCAACGCTTTGCTAGAAAAACACCATAAAGTCAGTTTTCTTCATTTTGCCGAAGAAGAATCCAACTATTCTGACTGGCCCGAATGTCCAGAGGTCTTTCTACCTTTTTTATATAAATCACAGGTATATACAATACCGACTTTAAAATCGAGCAAAGTACTGACAAAAAGTCTTCGATCGCTCAAACCAGACCTAGTACACGCCTCTTTAACCCTTTCACCCCTAGATTTTCGCTTGCCAGAAATTTGCGAAGAACTAAACTTACCTTTAGTCGCAACTTTTCATCCGGCTTTTGATAGCAAACTGCGCAATATATCTTCAAGCACTCAATTCTTGACATATCAACTTTATGCCCCCTTTCTGGCTCATTACGATCGAGTGATCGTTTTTTCTCGGGTGCAACGAGATTTACTGATCAAGTTGGGAGTCAAAGCCGAAAAATTGGCCGTAATTCCCAATGGAGTAGACGCTCAAAAATATTCGCCGGGAGTTTCTAACTTTAAATCAGAAATTCAAGCCGAACGATTGTTCGTCTATCAAGGTAGAATTGCGATCGAAAAAAATATCGAAGCCATGCTGAGGGCTTGGAAACTCTCAAATATGGGCGACAATTGTAAATTGGTTATCGTCGGTGACGGCCGCTTGAGAAGCTCCTTAGAACCTTTTTATGGCAAAGAATACGGCATCATTTGGCTCGGGTTCGTGGGCGACGATCGCCGCAGAATTGAAATCCTCCGCGCTGCTGACGTTTTTATCTTGCCTTCTTTAGTTGAAGGTCTATCCTTATCGTTACTCGAAGCGATGGCTTGTGAGGTTACCTGTTGCGCTACCGACGCTGGTGCGGACGCAGAAGTATTAGAATTAGGTGCTGGAGTGGTTCTCAATACCCAAGGTGTCACTACTCAATTAAAAACTCTCTTACCTCTGTTTCGCGATCGCCCGGAAATAACCGAAATTTTGGGGCAAAAAGCCCGAGAAAGAGTTTTAGAACGTTATACTCTCTCTCGCAACATTAACCAAGTCGAACGACTCTATAACGAAGTTCTCAATAGCGATCGCACGGCCAAAAATCTCAATCGTATCTCCTACTTTAAGCCAGAAAGAAAATAATGAATATCGCTCGTACTATTTGCTTGGGTTTTCTCGCGGCGATCGCCGTGGGAACTATCCTTTTAATGATGCCTTTTTCTACCAGTGACGGTTCTTGGCCGGGGCCGATAGTAGCTTTATTTACGGCCACTTCTGCTGTCTGCGTTACTGGTTTGGCTGTGGTGGATACGGGAAGTTATTTTTCTTTTACCGGACAGTTTTTTATCCTTTTGCTAATTCAAATTGGCGGTTTGGGTTACATGACGATCAATAGCTTTTTAATGTTATTGATCGGACGCAGGCTCGATCTCAGACAAAAATTAGCCATTCAAGACTCTTTCGATCGCCCTTTTTTACAAGGAAGTAATAATTTAGTTCGCTCCATTCTCGCCACTACTTTACTATTCGAGTTGACTGGCGCGTTGTTATTAATTTATTTTTTTGCTCGGGAAAATGACTTGGATCGGGCTATTTGGTTGGGCTTGTTTCACAGCGTTAGTGCTTGGAATAATGCCGGATTTAGTTTGTTTGCAGATAGTTTAGTCGCTTACCAAGCTTCCTTATATATTAATATTGCGATCGGCGGATTAATTATTTTTGGCGGGATCGGCTACCAAGTTATCATCGAACTATATTTGTGGGCGGAAAATCTCATTACTAAAAAGTATGGTAGATATTGCTTTTCTCTCAATTTTAAAGTAGTAACCAGCACGACAATTTTTTTAATAATTATCGGAACGATAGCGATATTTTCCATAGAATTAAATAATTCCCAAACTTTAGCTAATCTAGATTGGCAAGCTAAAATATTAACCGCTTGGTTTCAATCAGTTACTACTCGAACCGCCGGATTTAATAGTATCGATATTGGCAGCATGAATTTAGCAGCTTTATTTATTGTGATGGGCTTGATGTTTATTGGAGCTAGTCCTAGCGGAACTGCTGGAGGGATAAAAACCACTACTGTAAGGATTATCGCTACTTGCACTCGCTCGGCTTTACAAGGAAAAGATGAAGTGATTTTATATCGCAGAGAAGTGCCTGTTTCTTTAATTTTAAAAGCGATCGGCGTTACTTTTGGTTCGGCAATGTTTATTGCTTTAGCTACCGTTAGCATTTCTATAGTTAATTCTAATTTTGAATTCTTGCGAATATTTTTTGAAGTTATATCTGCTTTTTCAACCACAGGACTTTCAACTGGAATAACTGGCGATCTTTCTGCTTTAGCTCAATTAATTTTAATCGTCACGATGTATACTGGGAGAGTAGGAATTTTAGTCACGATCGCGTCAATAATTGGCGATTCCGATCCAAGTTCTATTAAGTATCCCGAAGAAACTTTGTTAATTGGTTAACTGGCAGTGCCAAGATTTGACTTCTATAAAATCAGAAATATGTAATCGATCGTCAGAAATTATATTTGTTGAATTAGGAGGAGTTAATTATTAACAAAATAACCCGAAAAACTATCTCGATCGCCATAAAAACTAAAATTTCCCTAATCAAAAAAAGAGGTAGGAGTGAATTTGAAATCTCTTAAATTTTTAAACAATTTTCGTCAAGCAAATCGACAATTTGCTGTGATAGGTTTGGGTCGTTTCGGACGCGGAGTTTCCCAATCTTTACATAAAATGGGATACGAAGTTCTCGGCGCAGATAATGACGAAAAACGAGTCAATCAAGTATTATCGGAAAAAATTGTTACTCACGCTATCGTTCTCGATGCTACCGATCCTGCTGCTTTAAAAGAGGCCGGTATTTTTGAATTTGATACCGTAATCGTCGCGATCGGCAATTTTTTACAAGAAAGTATTATTACTACCCTTAACGTTAAAGAAGCTGGGGTAACTAACGTGGTGGCTAAAGCTTCTTCAGAAATTCACGGTAAACTTTTAAACAGGGTCGGGGCCGATCGGGTGGTATTTCCCGAGTACGAAGCAGGTTGCGCTTTAGCTCGTACTTTAACCAAACCAGCAGTTTTAGAACGCTTCGATCTCGACCCCGATAATAGCATCGTCGAGGTTTTAGTTCCAGATGAATTTGACGGTAAAACTTTAGCAGAATTGGAATTGCGAAGTAACTATGGTTTGAGCGTTTTGGCGATCGGAACGGAAGATAAATTTATCATTAACCCCAATCCTCAACAAGTTTTATGCAAAGGTTTGGTGATGGTAGTAATCGGTTGTAACGAAGATATTCAGCGTTTGCCCAATATGAACTAAAATTAATGTTCGTACCACAAAACCCATCCTAACATCAATCCTAACCAGGAAATTGCAATTAAAAGAGTCAAGACCTGGTATTTTTTGAGGCTGAGATATTTGGTTTTAATCAGGAGATTTTGTCTTAGAAAATAAAGCAAACTTAAATTAATACTGCTAAATAACAATAAAGCAGCGATACCGGCTAAACTTTTACCTAATATTCCTTCAGAAATAGGGGTGGCTTGATAAACTAAATAAAATGTACTGACCCCAGCGATCGCTATTGTTAATTTCCAAAGCAACCAAGTAGAAATAGCTACTTCTTTGTTAGAACTGCGATCTTCTAAAACAAATAACTTTAAATTAATATCGCCGATAAAACTAACAAACCACATCCAATTAGGAGAAGCATAAATAGATAAAAACCAAGCTACCAATAAATAGACTGGAAAGCTAAATAAAGCAATTTTTAAAATTTTAAACCAAGGAATAATTTTTTTTTGTTTTTGTTGCGATCGATTCTGGAATAAATTATCATTTAATTCGCTATTAATTCGATCTTCTATTGTTGGTAAAGGAATAAAATTTCGCAATCCCCTCCCATCATCTAAGTCTGACGATCTCAAATAATCGTTACTTTCTGAGGTCGCGCTTAATTGTAAAGAAGGTACTTGAGGTGTGATTTCTATTTGTAACAATCTTAACCATTGTTGTATTGACTTAGGTCTGAACTCCGGCCGCAAAACCATTCCGATCATGATCGCTCGATCGAGGCGATCGCTGATACGAGGATTTAATTGCTGAGGTCTGATTAATGAGTCTCTGACAATTCTACTAAATGAAGCTGGGGGAACTTCTGCAGTCAGCATATAATATAAAGTCGCTGCGGTACTGTAAACGTCGCTGTAAGCCCCTTTTCGCGATTTTGCATCGTATTGTTCTAGGGGGGCAAAACCGTGACTTAATAATTGAGTATGGTTCTGCGTTCCTTTAGTAAGATATTCTCTAGCAATGCCAAAATCAATTAAGATAGCTTCCCTGAGATCGGAGCGAATCATAATATTTTGCGGCTTTACATCGCGATGTAGCAAGTTTTGAGCGTGAATGAGGCTCAAAGCCGAACCAATTTGCTCTATGTAGTATAGTGCTTGCTGTTCTGAGAGAATTCCCTCATTTTCGATCAAATTGCCGAGATCTTGTCCTTCAATGTACTCCATGCAAAGACAAGGAAGGCTGTTTTCATAAAAAAAATCTTTGACTTTAACTATATTAGGATGCTCGAACAAAGCCAATCTCGATCCTTCTCGTTCGAAATCTTCGATCAATTTCTCTAAATCTCGATCGTATTTTGGATTGGCTAGTATTTCTGTTTTGATAGTTTTAATGACAACTGGTTCTTGGTGATAATTTCTGGCAAGATAAGCGTTCGCAAAACCACCTTTTCCCAATTTTCTTTGTATGACGTAGCCACCACCACCGTAGATTTTATGTCCGGGTTTCCAATTCATAGTTTATTTTTAAATAAATATTTATTTTCAGATCTTTAGGGCGATTTTTTGGCAAAAATATTAGATTCGATCGCGATAATTATTTTCAATATTTTAGATTTTTTTTATAGCATTGAAGCTATTTAGCTGCAATATATTAGTTTAATTTAGTCTGTATTCGCAGCATCTGCCACTTGCAAAATTTTTTATTTCTAGCGTTTTTCTTTCCAAAGAAAGAAGCCAACTGTGACATTTACTTATAAATTTACTATAGATGGTGTATTTTAGGATAAAAAACTTATATGAAAAAGGTTTCACTAAATTCAATTACTCGTCAATTGATAGTAATAAGCATTTTAACTATTGTACCAGCAGGATGTGCGGGGGAAAATGGAGCAGAAAAAGAAAATATCGCGCCAAATACCGAAATTTTCTCCTCAAACAGGTCAGATTCTCAACAAACCAATAACGAAACTGTCGAAGATAGGGAAAATGTCGCAGCAGAAATAAATCCAACTGAAAATGTAAATATCCAAGAACGAGCCGAATTAGAAAAAATTGAGACGATCGTTTATTTTGATTTTGATAGTGCCAATCTGAGCCAAGAAGGTCAAGAAAAACTCCAGCAAGTGGCCGATCGAATTAAAAACACCGATAATAATTTACAAGTCTTAATCGAAGGTCACGCCGATGAAAGGGGATCTCATCAATACAATATCGAATTAGGTCACGATCGCGCCGTTGCAGTCAAAGAATTTTTAACTTCCCTAGGAGTTAATGCTACTTTGCTATCTACCGAAAGTCACGGAGAACACAAACCTTTTGTAGAAGGTTCGCACCCGGAAGCTTGGTCTCAAAATCGACGAGTAGAATTTAAAATTATCGAACCACAACAAGCAAGCAACTCACGTTAATATCTCGGTGAAAAGGAGGGGAGAAACGATCGAACTTGAGCTAAAATTATTAAGAAATCTGTAGATCTGCTAGTATAAATTATTTAATTCTCAAACAATCTTATGTCTCTCCCCATTCGCAACGTTGCCATTATCGCTCACGTTGACCACGGTAAAACAACTCTCGTAGACGCACTACTAAAACAATCAGGTATTTTCCGCGAAGGGGAAGACATCCCTGATTGCGTTATGGACTCCAACGATCTCGAAAGGGAACGAGGAATTACCATTCTCTCGAAAAATACAGCAGTTCGCTATAAAGATACCCTAATTAATATCGTCGATACTCCAGGACACGCCGATTTTGGCGGAGAAGTAGAACGGGTCTTAGGTATGGTAGATGGCTGTATCTTAATTGTAGATGCCAACGAAGGGCCGATGCCCCAAACCCGCTTCGTTCTCAAAAAAGCCCTCGAAAAAGGATTGCGTCCGATCGTCGTGGTCAATAAGATCGATCGTCCCAATTGTACCCCAGATGGCGCGGTAGATAAAGTTTTCGATCTCTTCGTCGAACTCGGTGCAGACGACGACCAATGCGATTTTACCACTTTATACGCTTCCGGTTTGCAAGGCTTCGCCAAAGAAGAACTAGAAGGTGAAGGTAAAGATATGCAGCCTTTATTTGAGGCGATTTTACATCACGTTCCCCCGCCAGCAGGAGATATCGATCGCCCCTTACAATTACAAGTAACTACCCTCGATTATTCAGATTACCTCGGCAGAATCGTCATCGGCAAAATCCACAACGGTAGAATTAAAGCAGGTCAGCAAGCCGCGATCGTCACAGAAGAAGGTAAAGTTGTCAAGAATAAAATTAGCAAATTAATGGGCTTTGAAGGACTCGCTAGAGTTGAGTTAGAAGAAGCCACTGCTGGTAATATTGTCGCAGTAGCCGGATTTGCTGACGCTAACATTGGCGAAACTATTACTTGTCCCGACGAACCAGAAGCATTACCTTTAATTAAAGTAGACGAACCTACTTTACAAATGACCTTCAGCGTCAATGACTCTCCATTTGCAGGTCAAGAAGGAACTTACGTCACTTCCAGACAAATACGCGATCGCCTCACCAAAGAATTAGAAACAAATGTAGCATTGCGAGTAGTAGATGGAGACACACCCGATCGCTTTTTAGTTTCCGGTCGCGGAGAACTCCATTTAGGTATTTTAATTGAAACTATGCGCCGCGAAGGTTACGAGTTTCAAGTATCCCAGCCTCAAGTTATTTACAGAGAAATAAACGGTCAACCCTGCGAACCTTACGAATATCTAGTATTAGATGTCCCCGAAAGCGCGCAAGGATCTTGTATCGAACGTTTGGGACAGCGCAAAGCAGAAATGCAAGATATGCAAACCGGAACTAACGGACGCACTCAGTTAGAATTTACCATCCCAGCGAGAGGTTTGATCGGTTTTCGCGGTGAATTCATTCGCATTACTCGCGGTGAAGGTATAATGAATCACAGTTTCTTAGAATATCGTCCTCTTTCTGGCGAGTTAGAAACCCGCTACAATGGCGTGATGATTTCTTTTGAAGAAGGTGTCGCTACTTTCTATGCCCTCAAAAATGCTGAAGATCGCGGCGTATTCTTTATTAGTCCGGGAACTAAAGTATATAAAGGAATGATCGTCGGCGAAAGCAACCGTCCTCAAGACGTAGAATTAAACGTTTGTAAAACCAAGCAATTAACCAACCATCGATCGGCTACAGGAGACGAACTAGTTCAGTTGCAAACTCCGGTAGAAATGAGTTTAGAAAGGGCTTTAGAATATATCGGCCCCGACGAGTTGGTAGAAGTAACTCCCGAGTCGATCCGTTTGCGTAAGTTGAAAACTAAGAAGTTAGCTAAGCGTTAAAATTTATTTTTTTAGCCCTCTCCTTTTCGGGGAGGGTTTTTGTTTTGAAAATGAGTTATTTTTCTGAAGAAGACGCAAAAATAATTAATTCTTTTGTCTTATATAAGAATTTTTTCAATGCGATCGAACTTGAATGATTTTTAGAATATAACCAAAAAACTTACTATTAATCTTATTTTTGTTGACAATGAGGATGAAACAGAGGTCGATCGAGCGATCGCGCTTCAGTAGGATTAGCAGTTAAAACTATTGTACCGTCTGGTTTGCGCCACCATCCTACTGCTTGTATTCCTTCCTTTTGAATTGGCATTTTAGCAGAAAAAGTTCGATCGATTTGTTTGTGAGATGGGGCGATCGGATCGAGATTTTTTGATTTACTCCATTCAACAATGGGGCGATCTTCTTCGAGAGATTTCAGGGGGTTTGGGGCGATACCACCTTTACCGATAATAGTAAAAGAACTACCTCTGGCGATCGCATCATTTTTATACTCGCAAGGATCGTTAGCAATAATATCTTCAGCACTTA
>CAYWIH010000039.1:0-35721 GCA_964458305.1 uncultured bacterium
GCTTTTGCTCTTTGAACTGCTGGAGTGGTCGCAGTATCTGCTATTTGTTTTTGCCGCTCTTGTATTACTTGATCGGTGCGGTTGGCAGATCTAAAGATAATCGAACCGACTACTAAAGCAAATACTAACAAAACGATCGCGATCGTCGGTAAAATAAATCCTTTCGATTTGTATAAACTTGTTTTCGGCGTGCTAAAAAATAGCTTACCTAATATTTGTTTGACTTCTTTGCTGAGATTTTTGATTAATGATAGAGAGATTTGCGGTATTTTTTTCGTTACTAACAAGCAACGTAACAACCATTTACCTTGCTTTTGTAGCAAGGTTTGAAATTGATTTATTAACTGCTTAATCGCTTTTTTGAGCTTTCTGTTAAATCTTTGAACAGAATTACTTCTTTTTTGTGACATTTGTATTTTTGCCTGAAATTGTTGTTTTTTATACTTAAGATAATGAAAAAAAATAGCAAGCCGATATGATTTAGACTAGAATATCGATCCGTCGAGGCAAGACAAAAACTTTTCGCTGTCAATTATTGATTCTTATAAGACAAAAGTCTTATTTTAAGACTATTCTATTAATTGAAATGTCTTATTCTGTAATAACACCTGCAATCTTTGCTAACAACCGAAATTGCACGGGTTATTTATTTTGATTTAAGTCGTAAAAAAAACCTATATTTTAAAGTTTAAATTAAGAAGATATTAATGCGATCGAGCAGACAATTTATTGAAAGTAGATCGACTTTTTTGATTAAATATTCCGATAAAATTTTTTAAAATTTACAAAAAAATAAAAATGAATCGAATTCAAAAGTAATTTTTTAATTTGTTTTACTTACGTATTTTTACTATTTTTAAGTTCGATCGGTGTTATTAACTACAACTAAGAATATATATAATTTCTGACTTCTAAACTAAGTATCTAATTACTTTTAAAATATCATATAAAGGCGATCGCGATCGAATCAGTATTTTTAAACACAAAAAAACCCCCCAAAAGAATCTTTGAAAGGGGTTATTAATTATTTTTAGTATTTATTAAGGTTAATTCCAGCTTCTTTTGCCATTGCTTGCAAACCTTTTTTCTGTAAAGTTTTGATTGCTTTGGTAGAAAGCCTTAATTTTACCCAACGATTACCTTCTGGCCACCAAACTCGCTTAGATTGTAGATTAGCTTGCTGTAACTTCTTAGTACGTCGGTGAGAGTGAGAGATTGCAAAAGCATTATTAGCTTTTTTCCCTGTTAGTTGACATCTGCGAGACATTCGAAAATTCCTATGTTTTACTACAATCTTCTATTTTAATAGGTTAATCGATCTAAGTAGGAGGTTAGGGAGGATCGATCGACTTCTGTACCGACGTACCATGGTACTTCCCTACTGACTTCAAAGAGCTTCCCCTTATTCCCTACTTTTGAGTTAATCTAGTTAATACTCGGTTCGATCGCTCGACAAAAGCTTTCATTCCTTCAGCATCGAAGGCTTTTTGCGCCATTAATGCTAAGTCGTAAACGTGCTGACACATCATCGTAACCACCTCAGAATTAGGAGATTCTCCCGATCCTTGAATTACCGTTCCTTTACTGAGTTGATAGATATTTTCAATTAAAGGATGAGATGTATTGACGATTAAGACGTGATCTTCGGGAAAATCAGCAGTTTTTTGCTGCATTAATGCCATCATCTCTTGCATTCTCCGCATCGCTTCCGGTAAAAGTACCATTGCTGGGGGAGTTCCTTGAGGATCGTCAGACTTTAAGGATTGTGTCTTAATATTGACTTTTGGTTTATTTAATGCAGTATCGAAGATTTCTTTAATTACTTCGCTGCGAGTTTTATTAGTTGTCGGATCGACTATTTCTTTGTTTTCGTCTTCTTTTTGAACTAAAGTATCGTCTAGTTCCGAATCTACCCTAGAGAATTTAACATCGGTGTATTCTTTTTCTAAGAAGGGAATAAAGTAATTTGTATCGATAAAAGAGTCCATATAAAGTACTTCTAGACCCTGACTCTTATACAATTCTACGTAAGTAGCTTGCTTTTGCGAATCGGTACAGTAATATACGCGATTTTCGTGAGCTTCTTTATTCCGTTCTAAATACTCTTGAAGAGTAGTGTAGGGTGGTAATTTTGCTGTTTCCGGTTTGCTTTCGGGGGTAGCGTTTTCCCAAGCATCTCCTTCTTCTGTTTGGACTTGAACTTCTGGGGTGTTTTCGTCGATCGCTAAACTTTCGTTAGTACTGCGATAGATAATTAAATCTTCTACTTGTTTTTTAAATTTCTCGTCTTTGAGAGAACCAAATTTAACAAAAGTACCGACATCTTCCCAGCAACGCAGGTAATGCGATCGATCTTCGTTGTAAAGTGATTTTAAGCGAGCGGCGATTTTTTTAGAAATAAAATCAGAAATGCGCCGCACCGTGCGATGATTGGTTAAAGCCGAACGGGAGACGTTTAAGGGAATGTCTGGACTGTCAATTACTCCCCGTAACGGCATTAAAAACTCGGGAATAATTTCCTCACAGCGATCGCTGACAAAGACTTGATTGCAAAATAGTTTGATTTGTCCTTTATTGATATCTATGTCTGCTTCTAGTTTGGGGAAGTAGAGAATGCCATTAAGTAAAAATGGATAATCTGTATTGAGATGTACCCATAGTAATGGTTCTGGCTGGAAGGGGTAAAGATAGCGATAAAATTCTAAGTAGTCTTCTTTGGTGAGATCCCGCGCCGATTTTTTCCAAAGTGCTTCTTGTTTGTTGATTTGCTCTCCTTCAAAAAAGATCGGTATGGAGATAAAATCTGAATAGGTTTTAACTAAGTTCTTAATTCTAGCGACTTCGAGGTATTCTAATTCCTCCTCCATTAAAGTAAGAGTTATCGTCGTTCCTATTTCGCTGCGATCGCTTTGAGTAATTTCGAATGCTGGCGATCCATCACAAGACCAGTGTATTGCTTCTGCGCCTTCTTTAAATGATTTAGTATCGATTTCTACTTGTTTGGCTACCATGAAGCTAGAGTAAAAACCGAGTCCGAAATGTCCGATCAGATCGTTAGCAGTTTGTTGGTATTTTTGGACGAATTCTTCAGCCGATGAGAATGCTACTTGATTGATGTATTTTTTAATCTCCTCTGCTGTCATCCCAATACCTGTATCGGTGACAGACAGTGTTTTTTTATCTTTATCGATGGCGATCGTTATTTTTGGTTCTGGAACTTCTCCTTTGAATTCTCCGGCAAAAGATGCCATTTTTAGTTTTGCGATCGCATCAACTGCGTTAGAGATCAATTCCCGCAAGAAAATTTCGTGATCTGTATAGAGAGATTTCTTGATGATGGGAAAGATATTCTCTGTATGTATCGTAATGTTGCCCTTCTCAAGTACTGTCATATATCTCTGTTTCTTATTTTGATTGCTTTTATTTCGATTTTGCCCGATCGTCTTGACTTTTCGGTTGCCGGATCGTACCCCTATTTTATTTCGGTTTCCTCTACTTTTTAAAAATCTTCAACTTCATCGTAAAGCTGCTGAAGATCTTGGAGTTTGGTACGTCGAGAAGTACGCCTGTATTTTTTAGTTTCTAATTTTGGTTCGTATTCACGGCGACCGGAATCTTTAATCTTTACTTTTAAAACAGATTCTCGATCTGGTTGTTGCTTGAGTTGTTCTTGACGAGCGATCGCTTCTGATAAAAATTTTAAATAATGCTCGTAACGTTCCCAATCCTGCCCGACAATACAATTAGGTTCTTCGCGATGAAGACAATCAGCAAACTGGCAAGTTTCTTGTTGTAATTTTTTCCTTGCTTCGGGAAAATATAAAATTAAATCTCGAGGATTGCATTGTAGGTTTGGCTGATTAAAGCCCGGACTGTCGGCAAGAAAGCCGCCGCTTGGCAGTTCGAATAATTCTACATGACGAGTCGTATGACGACCTTTAAGTAGTTTTCCCGATACTTCTCCTACTCGCAAATCGACATCGGGAATTAATTTATTAATTAAACTAGATTTACCTACTCCCGAAGGGCCCGAAACGATCGCGATTTTATTTTTTAACTTTTTTTTAAGCTTATCTATACCTTGGTTGGTAGTAACGCTGATAAATATCGGATCGTAACCCCAAGCAATTAAACGTTCTTGCCATTCTTGTTTTTGGCGATCGCTAATTAAATCTGTTTTATTCAAACACAAACATAACTCGATCGAGGTAGATTCTGCTTTGACCATAAAACGGCTCAATTGCCAAGGATCTAAAGCTGGTTCTTCAACGGCAAACACTAATAAAATCAGATCGACATTAGCAACCGGGGGACGAGAAAGTTGCGTTTCGCGCTTTTTCACTTCAGATATTGCCCCCCTCGCCGCGATCGGATCTGCTTCTTCTACAACAACGCGATCGCCTACCATCACTTTTTGGCCGATTTTTTTCAAGCGAGTTCTGCGGGTACAAAGGAGGTAAACTGATTCGAAATTGTCTGGTTTTAGATCTAATCGAACCTGATAAAAATTAGCCTGTACTGCCATCACAGTACCTAATAAGGGAGAATCGATCGCCAAACCCTTCACGATGGTAGCGGACAGCGTACTTTAATCGCAAAAAAATCGTTGCGATTTTCGACTTTTTCGAGAATGTAACCTTCCATCACCAAACTATCGGGGACTTGTTCGATCGGTTCTCCTCCATCCAACCAAACTTCTAATAAAGAACCGGGGGCCATTTGTTGCAAGCGCAACTTGGTACGGACGAAATTAATCGGACAAGGAGTTCCTCTGAGATCGAGGCGATCGTCGGGTAGGGAGTCGGTTGGTTCGCCTAGTGAGGGTTGGTTCATTTACTTAAAAAACCCTCCTAAAAACCCTTCTATTCCGCCACCTTTATTGCCGTAATTGCCTTTAATTTTGGCTAATTTCTCTAGGAGTTCTCTTTCTTCGGCACTAATGCGAGTTGGAATTTCTACTCCGATCGTAATTAAATGATCCCCTCGGCTGACGGGATTGCCTAATTTTGGTACTCCTTTACTTTCTAAGGTTAAAACTGTATTTGGTTGAGTTCCGGGGGGAATGGTTAATTCTTCTAGACCATCTACTGTTTTAACTTTAGCGCGACAACCTAAAATTGCTTGGAGGTAATTAATCTTTACTTGCGAGAGTATATCTACTCCATCTCGCTTAAATTCGGTATCTGCCTCTACAAACAAATATACGTACAGATCTCCTGGAGTTCCGCCCCGCATTCCGGCATCGCCTTCATTAGCGACTCGCAAACGCTGACCGCTATCTACTCCTGGGGGAATAGTAATTTTGAGTTTTTTAGTTTGTTGTTTGCGTCCCGCACCGTTACAAGCTTCGCATTTTTCTTCAATTACCTCTCCCGTGCCGTTACAGGTAGGACAAGCGGAAACTTGAGCGAAACTACCGAAAGGGGTTCTTGTCGCGCGACGAACTTGGCCAGTACCTTTACAAGTCGGGCAAGTACGCACTCCGCTTCCTGGTTTGGCACCGCTACCATCGCAGACTTGACAAGTTTCCAGGTGAGGGATGCGAATTTCTTTTTCGCCACCAAAAACAGCTTCGCGAAACTCTAATTTTAAATCTAATCTTAAGTCGTCGCCTCTGACGGGCCCGTTACGACGGCGGCCGGCGGTTTGGCCTCCCATACCGCCAAACCCACTGAAAAAGGTTTCAAAAATGTCGGCAGCAAATCCACCGATATCGCTGAAATCTTGGAATCCAGCAGCACCAGCAGCCCCACTTACACCAGCCTCTCCAAAGCGATCGTATCTGGCGCGGGTTTCTGGTTCGGAGAGAACTTCATACGCGCGGTTCACTTCCTTGAAGCGATCTTCGGCTCCTGGTTCTTTGTTTACATCCGGGTGGTACTTCCGAGCGAGGCGACGATAAGCGCGTTTAATATCTTCTTTGTTAGCATCGCGGGAAACACCGAGGATTTGATAATAGTCGCCTGGCATAAAGCACTGAGTCTTAATTTTCGATAATGGTTAGTTCTGAGTTAATTCTACTTTATCTAAATATAGACTATGAGGGATAGTAATTAGGTGAAGCTAATCTATCAATCTACTTTTTCGTAGTCATCGTCACTTTCACTAACGATCGTTCCTCGATCGTCTTCAAAATCGAAGTTCAAGGTTACATCTGCCGATTGTTGGGTATCTTCTCGATCGAATGTAAAATTGCCTCCTAAACCGGTTAAAATTTCTGCTTCGATTCTGTCTAGTTCGTCATCTTCATCATTTGTTGCCTCTCGAGTTTGTGGCGATACTTGAGTAGCATCAACTTCATTTTCATTGACTGCTGTCTCTTGATTCAAGTAGGGGGTTGCACCAGCTCTAAATACTGCTTCTTTGAATGCTTCTATAGCTTGCTCGATCGCCTCAATGTTAATTGAGCTGTCTTCAAATAATCTTTCCAAGTATGCTTTTTTCTTTTGTATTTCTTGTTTTAATTGCTCGTTTATAACTAACTGTCCCGACTCCTCTTGCTGTTCGTATTTGTGTATGAATGTTTGCGCTCGATTTCTCAGTTCGGCTAGTTGTACTTGCTGTTCGTCGAAAGCGGCGTATTTTTCTGCTTCTTGTCGCATTCGTTCGACTTCAGAAGAGGTTAAATTACCGGTATTGGAAATACGGATAGTTTGTTCTTTCTCCGTTCCTCGATCGATCGCTGAAACCTGTAGAATTCCATCGACATCAATTTCAAAGGCTACTTCAATTTGAGGTACGCCGCGCATTGCCATTGGTATCCCTGTTAACACGAATTTACCTAAACTCATGTTATCTTTAGCCATCGCTCGCTCTCCTTGGAGAACGTGTATTTCTACTGATGTCTGTCCGTCTACTGCTGTAGAAAAGATTTGGGATTTACTCGTTGGAATGGTGGTATTGCGCTCGATAATTTTAGTAAATACTTCTCCTAGAGTTTCGATGCCCAAGGATAATGGGGTGACATCTAGTAATAGTAAGTCTTCTACTTCTCCACCCAAGACCCCTGCTTGTACTGCCGCTCCTAAAGCCACTGCTTCGTCTGGATTAACCGTTCGATCTGCTTTTTGATTAAATAATGTTTCAATAGCTTGCACTACTGCCGGAATTCTAGTAGATCCTCCAACTAAGACAACGCGATCGATTTCTTCTGGTGTTAGTTCGGAGTCTTTTAAGGCTCGTTTGACTGGAACAATGGTAGCTTCGATCAATTCGCTTGCTAGTTGTTCGAACTGAGAGCGAGATAATTCCATTTCCAAATGTTTCGGCCCGGTTTCGTCGGCAGAAATAAAGGGTAAATTAATTGAAGTACTAGTAGCATTAGAAAGTTCGATTTTGGCTTTTTCTGCGGCTTCTCGCAAGCGTTGCAGTGCCATTTTATCGCTTCCTAAGTCGATTCCTTCTTGTTCGATAAATTTCTCGATCGCCCAGTCGACGATAATATTATCAAAGTCGTCTCCTCCGAGATGGTTGTTTCCTGCGGTAGCTTTAACTTCGAATACGCCATCACCTAATTGAAGTACGGACACGTCAAAAGTTCCGCCGCCGAGGTCGAATACTAAAATATATCGATCTATATCTAGCTTGTCGAGTCCGTAGGCTAAAGCTGCGGCAGTTGGCTCGTTAACAATCCGCAATACTTCTAATCCGGCGATCGTCCCAGCATCTTTAGTTGCTTGTCTTTGAGCGTCTGTAAAATAAGCAGGAACAGTAATTAAAGCTTGCTCTACTGGTTCGCCGAGAAAATTTTCTGCATCGGCTTTTAATTTCTGTAGAATAATAGCAGATATTTCTTGAGGTGTATATTGCTGGTCTTGAATTTCTACATCTACAGTATTATCCCTTCCTTTGACGCATTTATAAGGAACTCGATTTCTTTCTGATTCTGTTTCTTCCCAGCGACGACCGATGAAGCGTTTGATACTGTAAACGGTATTAAAAGGATTCATTACCGCTTGGCGTTTAGCTAACTGTCCGACTAAGCGGGCTTTATTTTTATCGAATCCTACCATACTTGGAGTGATTCGTCCGCCTTCGCTGTTAGATATGACAATTGGTTTTCCCCCTTCTAAAACAGCAACGCAACTATTTGTCGTCCCTAAGTCAATTCCAATGACTTTTCCCATAGCCCTCGATCGGTGAAGGTTTCAATTATTTGTAATAAAAATTTGGAGAAGTTTGCCTTATCACTATGATTGTTTTTGGCTGTATCTTCCCCTTATGTTTAAAATGCTAACAACTTTAAATTTTAGTTTTAATTAATAAAATAGTCAGTTGTCTTCTTTACTTGTTGGCTCTTCTGGTGAAGACTCTTCTTCCGAGGTTATCACGCCTTCAGGAGCACTAGCAACTTTTACCATTGCGTGTCTTAAAATCCGATCGCCGAGCAAATAGCCTCGTACCAATTGCTCGATTACAGTGCCTTCGGGGTATTCGCTAGTTTCTTCTTGAAACATAGCTTCGTGTTTGTTGGGATCGAACATTTCTCCTTCAGGACGCATTGCAGAGACTCCGAGACGCTTGAGACCATCTACGAAGTTTTTATAAACTCCTTGATAGGCTTTGTGAATTCCCATTTCGCCTTCGTTACTGGGTTTGATTTGACTCCTTGCTCTTTCGAAGTTATCAACTACTGCCAACAATTCACTAATAGTCTTGCGTTTAATTTGATACTCTAACTCTTCTTTTTCTTTGACGGTACGTTTTTGTAGATTTTCGAAATCGGCAGCCATCCGCAAGTATTGGCTTTTATAACTTTCTCCTTGTTTGCTTTGTTTTTCAAGCTGTTCGGTGAGGCTAGCAATTTGCTGCTGTAATTCTTCTAACTCCTTGTTAGCAAGATCTCCTTCCGTTTCAGATGTTTCTGGGGAGGATTTTTGTTGAGCTACTGAATTAGAATTGTTTAATTGTTCGGACAATTCGGTTACTTCCTCTAAATTCTCTGAAGTATCTTGTGGCTGCTTTTGGTCTTCAATCATAGTATGCTCAATCTAAATGTTAAGAGACAGTTTTTATTGTTCGCTCTGAAGTAGTTTGAGAGTTTTTGCTGCTTTTTGTTCTGTATCAATCGATAATTTTGCTTAACGATTGACTTAGCTATTACTACTACACCTAAATGTAACAGACAAAGACTCTTAAATGAAATTTAGTCGTTATTTTTGGGAAGAATAAAAACTGTAAAGGTATATTGCTAGTTTTTAATGAGTAAGTTTTCAGCTCAAAAGTCAAAGCTAACTAGGGCCGTTGCTTTGCGCAATCAGTTTTCGCCCTTTGGCAATAAGCTGATTCAAGCGGGTTTCATAAAACCCGATCAAATGCAGAAGGCTATAGCACAAAGCCGCAAAACAAATCGCCCACTTGTAGAGATTGTCGAGTCTATAACTGGCAAAACTCTACCTCCAGATCTACAACGGCAATATAAAAAACATCATTTATTCGAGCTAAAAATTCTCTACGGTGTTGACTCTCTCGATCCTGAAGTTGATTCGATCGAAAATAATCAAATGAAGGAATTGATCGATTCTTTAATTCCTATAGATATTTGTCGTCGTTATAAGTTGATTCCTTTAGAAAAGAAAGATACTAATCCGCCTTTGGTTTCGATCGCGATGGTCGATCCCGAACATCTTGAAGCTCAAGACGATCTCAACCGCATTTTGCGTCCTCAAGGTATTAAACTGCAGAGAATGGTGATCGCTGAGTCTGACTATCAGCAGCTTTTAGATAAATACCTAGACGAGCAGGTTAAAATTCAGAAAAAACTGGAGTCTGAGAAAGCAGTTGATGTTTCTGCCGATATTGAAAATTTAGAGGCTGATTTTGAAGTTGTAGACGATGAGTTTGAAGTAGATGATATTAGTGCTGCTAACGAAGCTCAAGGCGCGCCTATAGTTAATCTGGTCAATAAAATTCTTGCTAAAGGGTTACAAGAGGGAACTTCTGATATTCACGTCGAACCTCAAGAAGAATACTTGCAGGTTAGATTCCGCAAAGATGGGGTATTAACTACAGCTTTTGAGAAGTTACCGAAAAAAATAACTCCTGCGGTAGTTGCTCGTTTCAAAATTATGTCCGATCTTGATATTGCCGAGCGGAGGATGCCTCAAGATGGTAAAATTCGCCGCTTATTTCAGGGTCGTAAAGTAGACTTTCGGGTTAGTACTTTGCCGAGCCGTTATGGAGAAAAGGTGGTTTTGCGTATTTTGGATAATTCCGCAACTCAACTTGGCTTAGATTTTTTAATCACTCACCCAGAAACGTTACAAATTGTTAGAGATTTAGCAAGTCGTCCCTTCGGTTTAATTTTAGTAACGGGGCCGACTGGTTCGGGTAAGTCTACAAGTTTGTATTCTATTTTGGCAGAGCGCAATAATCCTGGAGTTAATATTAGTACTGCCGAAGATCCGATCGAATATTCTTTGCCTGGAATTACTCAAGTCCAAGTCATTCGAGAAAAAGGCATGAATTTTGCGATGATTTTGCGGGCTTTTTTGCGGCAAGATCCCGATGTAATTTTAGTCGGAGAAACTCGAGACAAAGAAACGGCTAAAACTGCGATCGAAGCAGCTTTGACAGGTCACTTAGTTTTAACTACCTTACATACTAACGATGCAGCAGGAGCGATCGCCCGTTTGGATGAAATGGGTATCGAACCTTTTATGATTTCTGGGGCTTTGCTAGGTATTTTGGCACAGCGTTTAATGCGTCGGGTTTGTAGTGAATGTCGCATTCCTTACTCACCTTCTCAAGAAGAATTAGGTCGATTTGGTTTATCTGCTGCTAATGAAGATGAAGTGACTTTTTATCGAGCAAATAAATTAAATCTCGAACAAGTCAAAGAAGCTCAAGCAAGCGGCAATCTCTGTCCTAAATGCGGTGGTAAAGGCTATAAAGGAAGGGTTGGGGTTTATGAAGTCTTACGCATTAGCGAACCAGTTCAAACAGCAATTAACTCTGGAGCTAATTCCGATCGCATTAAAGAGATTGCTGTCGAAGAAGGCATGATTACTTTGTTAGCTTACAGTTTGCGTTTAGTACAAGACGGCTTAACTACTTTAGAAGAAGTCGAAAGGGTAACTTTTACTGACTCGGGTTTGGAAGCAGAATTAAAAGCTAAACGTAAAAGTGGTTTAACTTGTCAAACTTGTTCGGCTCAATTACAACCAGAATGGCTCGATTGTCCTTATTGCTTGACACCTCGTTTCCAAAACTAAGTTAAAGAATCAATTTTTTTCAATATCAATAGGAGATCAAGAAAATGTCGATGGATATAATGATCGAAGATTTAATGGAGCAGCTAGTAGAAATGGGCGGCTCCGATATGCATATTCAAGCGGGAGCACCAATTTATTTTCGGATTAGCGGTAGATTAGCTCCTATTGGGGAAGAAGCGATGAGTCCCCAAGAATGTCAAAAACTAATTTTTAGTATGCTCAATAATACTCAGCGTAAAGAGCTAGAACAAAATTGGGAACTTGATTGTTCTTACGGAGTTAAAGGTTTAGCTCGTTTTCGGGTTAACGTTTACAAAGAAAGAGGCTGTTATGCGGCTTGTTTGCGGGCTTTATCTTCTAAAATTCCTCAGTTTGAAAAGCTCAATTTACCCGATATCATTCGCGAAACGATCGAACGACCAAAAGGAATGGTTTTGGTAACCGGCCCGACTGGTTCTGGTAAGACAACTACTTTAGCGGCAATTTTAGATTTAATCAATCGCACGCGATCGGAACACATTCTTACAGTCGAAGATCCGATCGAGTATGTTTTTCCTAACCATAAAAGTCTGTTTCACCAGCGTCAAAAAGGTGAAGATACCAAAAGTTTTGCTAACGCTCTTAAAGCTGCTCTGCGGGAAGATCCCGATATTATTCTAGTGGGGGAAATGCGGGATTTAGAAACTATTTCTCTAGCAATTTCGGCCGCAGAAACGGGTCACTTAGTATTTGGTACGTTACATACTTCATCTGCTGCTAGTACGGTAGACCGAATGATCGATGTATTTCCAGCCGGACAGCAGGCTCAAATTAGAGCAATGCTATCTAACTCTTTGGTAGCTGTTTTCAGTCAGTGTTTGCCGAAAAAGAAAAATCCCAAACCCGGAGAGTTCGGACGCTGTTTAGCTCAAGAAATTATGATTATTACTCCGGCGATCGCTAACTTAATTAGAGAAGGTAAAGCAGCTCAAGTTTATTCGGCAATTCAAACCGGAATGAAATTGGGAATGCAAACTATGGAACAAGCTTTGGCTGGATTAGTTAATAGCGATAATATTTCTTTTGAAGAAGCGATGTCAAAAAGTAGTAAACCCGACGAACTACAGCGTTTAATTAGCGGAGCAAGTGCCGGAATGAGAGGCGGTAAAAAAGCTAGACTTCGTTAAACTAATTGGCGATCGAGCTTGAGTTGGACTTAATTTTAATTATTTCAATTTCGATCGCTCAAATTATAAAAGTATTACTGTCCTACCAAAAAATTTGAAACTACTAAAAACTTTATAATCTTAACGTAACCAATGCCTACCTATATAGTTGATGTTCGAGATAGAAGCGGAAAAACTTTTAAAGAAAAAATCGATGCTTTATCTGCCGAACAAGCTCGTAATTTACTTAAAAGTAAATATCCTACCGTCGGTAAAGCCAAAAAAGCAGGATTTGAAATCGATTTGAGTGCTTTAGAAATTGCTTTAAGTAATGTCACTGTCAAAGACAAGGCCGTGTTCTCTCGTCAGTTTGCAGTAATGGTTAATGCGGGAGTAGCAATTATTAGATGTTTGGGGGTTTTATCGGATCAATGCACTAACCCGAGACTCAAAAAAGCATTAGTGGAAATTACGGCTAAAGTTCAACAAGGAACTAATCTTTCTGACGCGATGAGCAAACATAATGATTGTTTTGATAATCTCTATGTCAGTATGGTTGAAGCTGGAGAAGTAGGTGGGGTGTTAGACGAAGTTCTGAACCGCTTAGCTAAACTACTCGAAGACATGGCAAGGTTAAAAAACCAAGTCAAGTCGGCATTAGCTTATCCTGTGGCTGTGGGGATTTTAGCAACAATAGTTTTTATCGCTATGACGGTTTTTCTAATCCCTATTTTTGCGAGAATTTTCGACGATTTGGGGGTAGAACTTCCCGCTTTAACTCAGTTTATGCTTAATTTGAGCGAATTGATGAGAAGTCCGCAAATCATCATTCCGATCGCTATAATTGGCGGAATTGTCTTTGCTTTAAAAACATATTACAAAACTCCAGCAGGAAAATTGCAAATCGACGGTTTGATGCTGAAACTGCCTTTATTTGGTGAATTAAATGAAAAATCGGTAGTAGCTCGTTTCTGCCGAATTTTTGGAACTTTAACTCGATCGGGAGTACCAATTCTCAACTGTTTGGATATCGTTCGCGATACCGCAGGAAATCAAGTGGTTGCTAACGCGATCGAATCGGCAAAAACTGAAATTCAGCAGGGTGGTATGCTCAGCTTAGCCTTACAAAAAAATAATATTTTTCCCTCTCTGGCAATTCAAATGATCAGTATTGGAGAAGAAACTGGGGAGTTAGATGCGATGATGATGAAAGTAGCGGATTTCTACGAGGATGAAGTAGAACAAGCTCTTAAAGCATTAACTTCTGTTTTAGAACCGATCATGATGGTTGGAGTAGCTGCAATGGTGGGGACTATTTTGCTGTCAATGTATTTACCTATGTTCAAAATCTTCGACTCGATCGGCTAAATAGAATTAATCTCTAGATTTTTATGTCTGTTAAACAATCTGATTACGAAACTCTATTATCGAGATATAGCAATTGGGATGAGGCGATCGCTCTTATAGAAGAGTATCGCCCTTATTTAGAATTACTACCTAGTGCGAGGCGATCTTCGGACTCTGCGATCTCCATTCCTTTACCGGCAGTTAAAATTCGCAATTTTACCCCAGATACAGCCGAGGTTAATTTTAATCCGATTTCCTGGCAAACAATACTCTTACCGTGCGATCTCGCTATTTTAACCTGCGATCCTGAATGGAAAATTAAAATGGGAGAGGAGATCTTAATCTTCATTCATCGTCCTGAAGAGGATTTTTCTAATTTACTCGGACGCTGGCGAAGGACTCAAGTTTTATTGGATAAAGATTATGAATGGTTGATGCCAAGGAACGCTGAAGATATGTTGAGTCAAGGAGCGGGTAATATATATCCTCTATTTGTTGTCTTTGAAGCAACTCTAGATAGAATTAAAAGAGGATTAGCTGGGGCTAATTTACCTTTTACCGTTCAAAAATCGGAAGAAATAGGGGAATCTTTTCGGGATCTGCCCACACTTTCTGCTGCTGAAGAATAATACTTACGATAGCTTGGGAGCTTTTCGGGCCCCCATTTTTTAGTCCGATTAAGTCAAACCGTTAGAGTTGCCGTTATCGTTATTTTCACGTGGTTGAATTACCCCATAGCCGCCATGATTGCGAAAATAAATTACGTTAATTTCGTTGGTAACTTTGTTGCGGAACATATAAAAATCGTGGTCGACTAATTGAAGTTGTTCTAAGGCTTCTTCTACTGTCATCGGGGGCATGACGAAGTATTTTGATTTTACTACTTCTGAAGGTAATTGTGGAGTGCGATCGCCAATTAGATCGCTCTGTACTGGTTGGCTTTCAACCATTGCTGCTATTTTCGATTCGGTACGAGTCTTTTTATCTGCCTGTTTTTCTTTATATTTTCTTAGTTGACGGGCAATTTTATCAGATACCATGTCAACGCTAGCATATAGATTTTGACTGTTTTCTTCAGCTCTAATTACTGTACCGTTAGCGTAAACTGTTACTTCTGCTTTATGTTTGTTACTGATGCGAGAATTGCGGGCTACTGATAAGTGTACGTCTACTTTAGTAGTTATATTTTGAAAATGTTTTACGGCTTTTTCGAGTTTTTGTTCGACGTAGTCATGAATTGCATCGGTGACTGTGAGGTTGTTACCTTGAATTAAAAGCTTCATAACTGTTTACTCCATTTTTTACGATGCCAGTATTTCGGGATAAATAAAGACTTAGATGTTTGCTAATCTTTGCTCGGATCTATTTTGCTATCTTGTTGCGTCAAGAAGATCTTTATTAACGAACTTTTAGCACTTTTGCGTCATTTATCATCGATCTTATATTTCCACTTTATCCCGATCGCTGGGTTATTTTTACTTTTTAACAAACATCTAATATTAGGGATTAGTTTTGCAACTAAATTTAACTAAGCAGATTTTTTTTAAAATTAAACCTGTTTTTTAATTTAGGATGTTTTTAAGTTTTTTAAGAGATTTAGTCGGTTATTTTTTTGCGTTTATCTAAAGATTTGCTTTAATTTCATTGTATCAAAAATTGAAATAATGGTTGTTTGAAATTAACATTGACGATTGCCTACGATCTTTGGGAAATAAACTTTACTGGTTTATTGGTATAATATCTTTTCAGGTTAGCATTTTGTATTTTATGCCACTTTACTTTTTTGGCTTTTTTTTACCATTTTCGGCGATGCTACTTAACATTACTTAAAATAGCCCGATAGAGTACTGGCGATCGTTAAAAATAAATTATTAGGATTACTTTAGCCTCATCGATTTGCAAGCACAAAAACGACAATGTATTTTTTATAATTTAGGATTAGTTCCCTACAGCGTTGCGTGGAAAATGCAACGAGATTTGGTAGCTCGCAGAATTGAAGATTTTAATCTTAAAGATGTTTTAATATTGTTGGAACATCCTGCTGTTTATACTCTAGGAACTGGAGCAAGCTTAGATTTCATTAAATTCGATCTCGATCGAAGCGATTATGAAGTGTATCGTATCGAACGAGGTGGTGAAGTTACTTACCATTGTCCCGGGCAACTGGTAGCTTATCCTATTATTAATTTACGCTATTATCAGCAAGATTTACATTGGTACTTGCGACAACTCGAAGAAGTAATTATTCGCTTGTTGAGAATTTACGATCTAGAAGGCTATCGAAGTCCAGGTTTTACGGGTGTTTGGCTTGAGGGATTTAAAGTAGCTGCTATCGGAATTAAAGTGCGTCGTTGGATTACTATGCACGGCTTTAGTTTAAATGTTTGTCCAGATCTCGCTGGGTTCGATCGAATAGTTCCTTGTGGGATCGAAGACAAGCCAGTAGGTAGTATAAAACAGTTTAGAAAAGATGTCGATATAACTACATTAAGACATCTACTTTGCAGAACTTTCGCCGAAGTATTCGAGGTTGAAATTGAAGAAAATCTTGATTTTAATTAGGGGGAGTTATATTAGTTTTTCTAATCAATTAGACGGGCAGGCGATCTTCAGAAAAGTTATTTAGAAAAAAATCATCTAAACTTTCGAAATCTCCGGCATAAATTACCTTAGTTCCTTCATATCCTTTTAATTGTACTGTATGTTTTTTGAAACAATTTTGCAGCTCGTCTATTTGACAGAGATATTCGTAAGTTGTTTGTCCCAAAACAATATCAGAATTAGTTTGTTTGGTAGCCGACTCGAGCCGAAAAGCTAAATTAACCGTATCTCCTATTGCAGTATAATCTGGGTGGTCTCCACTACCAGTATTACCAACCATAGCATAACCAGTATTTAAGCCAGCACCTATTCTCAGCTCAAAAGGTAGAGGATATCGTTCGTTAAGATCTGCGGTCATTTTCTTAAGAGCAATTACGGCCCTAAATATTTTAGCTATTTCATCTTCTGTAACCTTCTTTTGTCCGTGAAACCAAATTGCCATTACAGCATCGCCGATGTATTTATCGACCCAACTACCGGAGTCGCGAATGATATTGCCTGCTTGACGAAACCAGCTACCAATTAAGTAAGAAAGTGTATTGTCATCGAGCTGTCTGGCTAAGAGAGTAAAATTGCGAATATCAATTACCATAACCGACATCAAACGGCGAACGTGTAAAGTAGATGTCGGAGCATCGTACTCAATTTTTTTATTGCTCGAGCTAGAATTGTTGGTAATTTTACTATTCTTGGGACAGTGAAAGTCTAATTTAGTCTTGCCAAATACAATGCGATCGCTATCCCTTAATATTACCGGAATGCTAACTCTGCGGCCGTTGACAAAAGTTCCGTTGCGGCTACCCAAGTCAATTAAATAAAATTCATTGCTTGCAGTTGACTGCAACATAGCATGATTTCGGGAAATCCACTGATCGCTAATGACAAAATCATTATCCTTACTTCTACCAATAGTCCAGTAATTGCTACCCACTAGAGATAGATAGCGATTTCCTTTGTCTGTGTGTAGCATTAAGTAAGGAATTTTATCCAAATTAACCCCTACTTCAAAATTTGATAACTATTTGATAATCGAGACTGAGATGGTTGAGTTTGACTTGCGAGATTAATTGCGCTTCGCAGAATATTTGTTTTAGCGATCGCGCTGGTAAAATTCAAGTTACGCTCAATCATTTCCCCTTCTAATATAATAAACAAATCTCTAACTTAAAGATGCGGCAATTAAAAACAGACTGTCTACAACAATCGTACTCAATATTGCTCCGCCAAAAGCCCACCAATGTAATTGTGGTTTTTGTAGGGAAGACATACCGATAGCAAAAAGTACTGTCGCTAGTAGTATAGCCCAGGTTATACCCCAAGGAGTTTGAACCTGCAAGATACTTTGCTTGAAAATAATCCCAGTCAATTCGGGATCGACCGTCATTATTTTACGCCAATAGGGAACTAATCCTACCACATAAAAGTATAGATCGGTAATGCAAGTACCAAAAAGAGAACCGAGATAAAATAAATTGCCAATTAAGCAATTACCGCGCCAACAACACCACAAAGCAAAGGGTAAACCGATCGCTTCTATTGGTAAATGAATTAGGGGTTCGCTTCGCAACCATCCCCAATATATCGAACCTGCCAACCAACTCCAACTAAATCCTAAAATTAGATCCCCCCATAATTTGGTTTTTGGAGCTGAAAATAGTTTCCAACCCAAACCAACCCAAACAAAGGTTAAGAGCAGGCTGAGAATGGGAATTATTCTGACTAGAGGGGCTTGAAAAAAGACTGGAACGGAGACTAAAAAAGCTGCCGCACCAAATACGAGCCATTCTCGATTATTTTTGCTGTTTTGTCTTTCTCGAACTATCGAAGTAGATAATGCTGAAAAAAAATTATTGTCTAACAAGATTTTTTTTAATAAACTTTACTAATCTTTACTGAGTTTAATGTATTTCTTCGATCGAGATCGAGTTATTGCTATTTTTTTTGCAAATTCGTAGCACAATCTGGATCGACTCGCTATTGTTGAAAATACCGATAACTGTGGTAAAAATTGTCGAGTTTAGGTTAAACAGGAAAAGTACTGTATATTTTTGCTGTGCCACAGAGGTATAAAACAATATTTATGACTCGATTGAATCGAAAATGGCTAAAATTTTTAGGCGCGATCGCCCTGGGTACGGTTTTAGTTGTAGCATTAGGATGCTGGAAAGCTAGCCCGTCTTTAGCTAGTTCGTCGCCAACAGCAACGGAGATCGAGGCTTCAGACTCTTTAGTTTTTAGGCTATTTGAGGCGATAGTTTTAGGGATGGTACAAGGGTTGACAGAGTTCATTCCGATCAGCAGTACGGCTCATTTAAAAGCAGTCCCGGTATTATTAGGGTGGGGAGATCCGGGAGTAACTGTAACAGCAGTAATTCAACTCGGTAGTATTGCGGCCGTGCTGTGGTACTATCGAGAAAAAATAACCAAATTGATTTTAGGTGCGCTTCGAGCAATTCGAGAATCAGATTATCAAGCCCAAGATTTTAGAATATCTTTAGGAATTTTCTTTGGTACTTTTCCCATTGCCATAGTAGGATTGTTACTAAAAACTTCGGGAATATATACTGACGACTCTCCAATTAGAAGTATGGGAGCGATCGCAGTTGCTTCGATCGTGATGGCTTCTTTATTGGCTTTGGCCGAAAAAATCGGTCAGCGCAAGCGAGATTTTGCAAATCTCAGCACTAAAGACGGGGTTTTAATGGGTTTAGCGCAAACTTTAGCCTTAATTCCGGGTGTATCGCGTTCTGGATCGACGATTACTGCTGGTCTATTTATGAGTTTAGAGCGTTCTACTGCGGGAGATTTTTCTTTTTTACTGGGAATACCTGCAATTACTTTAGCCGGAATCGTCGAGTTAAAAGATGCTTTAGACCAACAAATTTCCGCACAAGAATGGCTGACTTTAGGAGTGGGAGTCATTTCGGCGGCAATTTTTTCTTATTTAGCGATCGCCTGGCTAATTAATTATTTAAAAAAGCACAATACTTGGATATTTGTTTGGTATAGATTAGGATTTGGGATCTTAATTTTAGGTCTAATTGCTTCGGGAATGAAGTTTTAAATTATTTTTATATTAGCGATCGCCGATGTCAAAAAATCCCTATAATTGGATCGAGCAGTCTTTAAAGACAATTCACCGCGCTAACTGGTACAGATCTGTAAAAACTATCGCAAGTTTGCCAGGATCTCGGATCGAATTAAACGGTCGATCGCTGATTAATTTTGCCAGTAACGATTATTTAGGACTGGCCGGAGACGATCGCTTAATTGAAGCGGCAATTGAAGCTACGAGAAAATATGGTACGGGAAGTAGCGGCTCGAGATTGTTAAGCGGACATCGACAATTACACCGAGATTTAGAATTAGCGATCGCAGGTCTCAAACAAACAGAAGACGCTTTAGTTTTTAGTTCTGGATATTTAGCTAATTTAGGCACGATCGCGGCGATCGTTGGCAACCGAGATTTAATTCTTTCAGACGAATACAACCATTCTAGTCTCAAAAATGGAGCTAAATTAAGCGGTGCTGAGATAATAACTTATTCTCACCTCGATCTTCTCGATTTGAACGCAAAATTAACTTTATCTCGCCACAAATATCGTCGCTGTCTTATCCTCAGCGATAGCGTTTTCAGCATGGATGGGGATATTTGTCAAGGAAAAGAATTAATCGACTTAGCAGAAAAGTTTGATTGTATGCTTTTGCTAGATGAGGCTCACGCTACCGGAGTAATGGGAAAAACTGGGGCTGGATGCGTCGAATATTTTGGCTGTAGCCATAGAGAATTAATCCAAATTGGGACTTTAAGTAAAGCTTTGGGTAGTTTGGGGGGTTATGTTGCTGGAAGTAGGTTATTAATTGATTTTTTGCGTAACCGCGCCCCGAGTTGGATCTATACTACTGCATTAAGTCCGGCAGATACTGCAGCAGCAAAGCGAGCGATCGAAATAGTCAAAACAGAACCCCAACGACGCGATCGCCTTTGGAATAATGTCAAGATCTTGCAAGAAAAATTATCAGAATTTCCTCTCTTACCCTCGCGATCGCCGATTGTTTGTTTGAGTTTGGATAGCGCGACTCAAGCCCTTAATTTAGCCGAAAAATTGTCTGCTGAGGGAATTTTTGCCCCTGCTATTCGCCCTCCTACCGTACCGACAAGTCGAATTCGTTTTTCAGTAATGGCAACCCATCACAAAGAAGATATCGAAGGATTAGCAATAGCATTGCAAAAATATTACAAAAAAATTTAAGCAATTATTTAGTGATGGTGATGTTCCATATCCATTTCTTTATTTTCTCGATCCATTTCCATCATTCCATCCATATTGTGGTTGTGGGGTGATTTTTCAGCACCGATCGGAATTCTAATATTACCCATTCCCATCGAACCTACACTTACTATACCCATAGTTTGAACGCCTGCGGCGACAGTTCCCATCGAGACTAAACCAGCAGAAAATACACCCATCGCAACCGAACCGATCGAAACTATTCCCATCGGGACTACACCGATCGAAACTACTCCCATCGGGACGACACCGATCGAAATCACTCCTAAAGGGGCTATTCCGATCGCAATTAAGGGAGTTTTGCCATTGTGAGAATGGGAGGAATTCATATCGATAATTAATAATAATCTTGGAATTTTAAATTTTTGTATAATTTCATACTTTTGTCAAAAGACAATCCGTAAAACTTGTTACACAATTGTATTTTTTTGATTTTTTTCTGGCTTTTAGTCACAAGTTCGTTACTTTTATTTGTTAGCTTAAAAAATATAAATAAAAGGAAATAAGGAAGTTACAATTAATGCCTACTACTTTAATTAGAGAAAAAATAAATGAAGCTTTAGTAGAAGCGCGTTATATTTGTCAAACTAACGGTAATAATTCTCAAGAATGTGCCGTTGCTTGGGAAGAAGTACAAGAATTAGGTAAAGCGATTAATAACAAGCAGAAAAAAAAGAAAAATTCTTTACAAGAATATTGCGACAATAATCCCGAAGCACCAGAATGTCGTATTTATGATTAAACAAATCGATCGATAAATTGCTTGAACCCACGATGTAATTTTCGTGGGTTTTTCGTGAAAATCGAGAATTAACTTTCGCTTTCAGGTTCGGTTTCGCTAATAGGTTCGTCCTTAACTTCGTACCAAACACGAATAAACTGATAGAAAAAAGGTTCTTCAGCCAAAAAGCGAGTTCTTTCCCCATCAGAATCTCGCAAAACAACAGTTTCAATATTAATTAATTGAACTTCTTCCTCGAGCAGCCACTGATTGACTTTAACCAGTAAATTACTGAAAGTCTCATATCGATCGTCAGCAGGAAAACGTTGTTTTTGAATCATTTGCGGGAAAAAATCTTTAAAATTAATCACTGCGATTAAATACTCCTCATCGAATAGAAATTATTGTTAAAACCTCAACTATTTTTTTGGCTAAAAATAGCAAAAGCAGAAGTATAACCGTGGAGAAAAGTACTTCCTCCGACAGGGCCAATTTCGCCATTACAGAAAAATCCACCTAAAGGAAGATCTTTGAGATAGCGATTGAAAGTAGACGAATCAAAATTAGGTTCTTGATAGAGACCTTCTCCTCGTCCCAAACAAGAAAAAATTAAAGCACCAACAGGATCGTTTGCAACATTTCTTTCTTGTTTGTAACTATCTAATAACAATTCGAGATCTTCTGCTGAAGTTCGAGCATCTCGTAAATGGAATTGAATTCGTTGACCCGGACGAACCCGATCGCCGATCGCGATCGCACCAGATTTAGGATCGACACCCAATAAATTGCGAATTAAAAAATCCCTCGGGCCTAAATTTAGTTTAAATTCGTCGCTGACAATGCCGATAAACAGGGAATTTTGAGCTAATTCGCGATCGGCTTCGTTTAAAGTTAAGAGGGAATCGCGTAAAATTTCTAGAGGAGGAAGAGAACAAGAACGTTCTGTATCGGTCAACTCCAAAATAATATTGCGATCGCCCTTAGTAATTTGATAAGGCTTATCGATCGGACGACAACCTTGAGCTACAATAGCTTCTACTACAATATTTCCGCTTAAAGCCACTCCAACAGTACCACGAGCCAATAAATTATCTCCAGAATTGGCTTGACAATGATAAAATAACCCTGTTTGATTCCCCATACCACCAGAACTAGCCAAACCCCCTACTTTGACCGCTTGAGGATAAGCAAAATCGAGACCTTCTAAGAGATCGTTAATTTTAGAAGAAAAAGGATCGGCTAATAAAATAAAAGCTGGTTTGCTTGCAGGAGAAACGTCCAATAAGTTTGACCAAGCATCTGGGGGACTGTCAAGATCTGGTAAATCCTCAGCTAAGATGCGAAAAGGTTTGACCTCAACATCAGGCAAACTAGCAACGCTGAGAGATAAAGCAGGTTTTCCGCCTTCTATTTCTGCAATATTATTGGGAGATTTTACCCCGACGATTCCACCTCCACCACAACCAATCAGAATTGGAATCGAGATCTGCTCTAAAATCAAAGGAACGACTCGCGGGTATTCGCTGCCAAAAGCCGAAGAAATAAAAAGAATTCCTAAATCGGGATTGGTAGATAAAGATTGTTTAACTTCTTCTACCACTTCCGTCACGGCCGCTTCTAGAGAAGGACGGGTAGATATTGCATTCGTCCACTGAATCCGATCTATCATGGGTTTTGTGTTAGCCAGAGAGTGTACTGATAAAGTGGGATCGATACGAATCTTAAAATAATAAGATCGATACCAAACTATAATTGCGATCTTAAGATACCACTAAAACTAATTGCTAATAGTTTTCTCGATCGAGCGATCGTCATCTAGGATTACTCCAGATGGCCGATCTCGGCGCGATCGAAGGATAATTCAGTTAGCATTAATAAAACCACTGTACTTTAAAAATAGTTGAGATTAACCAAAGATTAATGAGCGACATTCAACAACAAATTGACCAAGAAAGAAACGAAGCTAGAGAAGTTTGCAGTACCGAAGGTTCTACCTCTTCCGAATGTGCTGCTGCATGGGATGTAGTAGAAGAACTACAAGCAGAAGCAGCTCATCAAAGAGAAAATCAACCTAAAAAAAATTCCTTAGAACAATACTGCGAAGATAATCCAGAAGCTGCTGAATGCAGAATCTATGAAGACTAGGTAAAGAAATTTACTGAAAAATTAGATTAACTCTTTAGTAAAAGCGGCAGTAATTTTTATACTGCTGCTTTTTAGATATATATTATTTAAGAACGATCGCCTTCGAGATAGAAAGCATTATGGACGAAAATTTATTGCGAAGTTTGGTGTGGACTGATTACAAACTTGCAGTACTGTTTACAGTATTACTACCTCTAGTTTTAATAATTTGGGCCGCACTGAAAAGATCTGAAGCCATGGTAAGGTTGTTAATTATTTACTGGCGAGTGGCTAGCCTGTTAATGATTACGGTTTATTTAATGATTCCCGAATGGCCGATTAGTTTCTTAACGGGAATGACTGCCAGAATAATGATTCCGATTTCTTTATGGTTTTGGGTCGATCTCAACGAAGAAATCAAAGAACGGCCCGATACTATTTTAAAATGGACTTTGACTTCTTGGCGTTGGGCTGTCAGTATTTATTGTACTTTGGGAGTTATTGCCACCATTCCCTTCCTACCTTGTAGCTTTACCCCCGGAGAAATAGCTAAGTCTTCCTGTCAAGTTTGGTTAGAACCACCTTTAGCATTTAAAGATCTCTTTCATGCCAATACCTCAGCCGGAGTATTAGGATTTTTTGGCATTTTCGGGCTATTTATTTATACCCTGTACTTGGCTTATTTTATTTTCGTTCGTTTAGGCAAACAAGGACGATCGGCACTAGAACAATGAATAATTCGATCGCAAATCGTTTGGAACAATATACCATCAAACGCCCTGAAGAAGTCTTGTTAGTGACTGCAGAAATCGACGGCGAAACCGACGAAATAGCTATTTTTAAAGGCTTTTCCAGTTCCCTGATGCGGCCGACAGCCTTCGATCCAGACATCCCAGTAATTCCAGAAACTGCCAAAATCATCCAGATCGATCGGCTTAAAAGTCCTTACAATCCAGAAGATCCTCAATACATTCAGCAAGGAATATCTTGGGAAATTATGGAATCTTTACTCAAAGAAGTAGAAATCTAAAGTTATGGCAAACCTTGTCGATCGAGCTGATAAAATACAACCACGATCGGGGGCCGAATAACTCGCTTAAAGCCCGAAAGGAACTGAAATTACAAAACTATCGAAATTAAAGTGCTATCCTCCAATGTGAGCGTGTAGTGTGAGGAAAATTATGATTAGATCTTATACCAGTTCCCCAGCAAGCAAGACTTGCCCTTCTACTTCTTCGAGTCCAGCAAAAATATCGCAAAAATTAAACTTTTGGGGCAGTTTTCCCCAATTACCCCAGTCTCGATTGTTCGGTACTGATGGAATTAGAGGTAAAGTAGGACAATTATTAAGCGCGCCTTTGGCCCTGCAACTCGGATTTTGGGCCGGTATGGTATTAAACCAAACTGAAATCGGGATCGGGCCGGTAATTATCGGACAAGACTCGAGAAATTCTAGCGATATGTTGGCAATGGCGATCGCCTCTGGTTTGACAGGTGCGGGTTTAGAAGTCTGGAATTTGGGTTTGTGTCCGACTCCGACAGTAGCATATTTAACGCAACAGAGCGATGCGATCGCAGGAATTATGATTTCTGCTTCTCACAACCCTCCAGAAGATAACGGAATTAAATTTTTTGGCAGCAACGGCACTAAATTACCTTCAGTATTGACAGATAAGATCGAAGCAGCCTTAAGAAATGGCATCGATCCCAATATTAATAGTTTGGTTTCTACTGCTGCTTGGGGCAAATCTTATTATCGTCCTTACCTGATAGAAGATTATATTAGTTCTCTCAAGCGATCGCTCTGTCCCGAGATAGATTTTCAAGGTTTGCGGATCGTTTTAGATTTGGCTTGGGGTGCTTCTGTTAATATTGCTCCTGCTGTATTTAAATCTTTAGGTGCGGAAGTAATTTGCTTGCACGAGTTAGCAGACGGCAATAAAATTAACGTCAATTGTGGTTCTACTCATTTAGAATTATTACAACAAGCAATTCAAGAATATTCGGCCGATCTCGGTTTTGCTTTCGATGGCGATGCCGATCGCGTTATGGCTGCAGACAATCGCGGTAATATTGTTGATGGCGATTATATTCTTTATTTATGGGGCAGTTATCTCAAAGATAGGGGCAATTTACCCGATAATTCCCTCGTCACTACCGTAATGGCTAATTTGGGCTTTGAGAGGGCTTGGCAAGCATTAGGAGGGAAAACGATCCGCACTCCCGTAGGCGATCGCTACGTTCAAGAGGCAATGTTTGCTACCGGATCGATGTTGGGAGGAGAACAATCGGGCCATATTATTTGCCACCATTACGGTGTTTCTGGCGATGGTTTGCAAACAGCACTCCATTTAACTTCTTTAGTGCGTCAGTCTGGCTCTAGTTTGGCAGAATTAGTTGAGGGGAGTTTTACAACCTATCCCCAGCTTTTACATAACGTCAAAGTTGAAGATCGCGATCGCCGCGTTAATTGGCAATCTTGCGACGCTATCGTTAAAGCAATCTCCTTTGCTGAAGCAGAAATGGGCGATCGCGGTAGGGTTTTAGTCCGCGCTTCGGGTACAGAACCAGTAATTCGCGTTATGGTCGAAGCACAAAATAAAGAAATTGTCAATTATTGGACGGAAAATTTAGCGACTGTTGTCGATCGTAATTTAAATGCTTAAATGTTGTTGGCTATTGGCTGTTAGCTGGTAGCCTATTTTTATAGTTTCTTATTAAGGTCTTTCCCAAAGAATCCATCGATCGGAATAATACAAAGCTTGAGCGTGTTCTCGTAAAGATACGTCAGGATCGATCGTCGTACAAGGAGCAAGAGTATATTGTTCCCAAGCCAGTTTAAAGGCTTCTTCTGGTGTGGCTGGTCTGCGTTTAACTGCTAACATAAGCCTAATGCCGTAGGGCGTAATTCTTCTAGGGAATTAATCATTTCGATCGAATAAACTATGACAATTACCTTACTATTTTCTCTTTTGGTAATAGCTTTCGTAGTAATATTTTTCAATATATAAGTAAAAATTTTATATATCTTTATTTCCTTTTGAAATTACTATCTTTTCTCGCTTAAAATAAATCTTTATAAATAACAAAAACCCAATTTTGAAGATTCGATCTTACGAAAGTATTGACTCGATCGCCCTTGAGGTGATATTCTGTTTTTTAAAGTTTGAAAATAATAAGATAAATTGGAAAAATATTACTATTTACCAAAACAGCTCTTGGAAGTCTTATAAATACGAGAGAATACAATTATTTGAGGTAAATTGAGGCGAATTAGTTAAAGCGATGTTTTACTCTACAAAAATAGCTAGTCTTGACAAAAATAATTAAATATGTATTGAGAAGAAAAATACATAAATTGTGGATTGTTTGAGTATCAGGTCAGACACGATCGGCTTTCTTAACTTTTTTCATATTTTAGAATAAAATCGCTATATATTTTGCTAATTTTGAGAATTGGTATGAGATACACGTTACTACTTCTGAATTTTCCGTCGCGATCGGCTTTAATTTACCCACCAATTAAAGTAAATGCAGCCCAATCAAAACTGGAAGGATCTCGTTCGATCTCTTCAGAGATAGCTTGACGTAAAGACAAAGCAACATTACCATTTTCTTGCCAATTTGTATAAAATTGGTTCATCAAATTTAATCTAAATTCTTCTGAAGTTGACCATAAAGGAACAATTACCCGATCGACCCCAGCAGTAATAAAAGCAGCAGATAAAGCAAGAATATCGCGATCTTCAATCTGACCTAATTTTAAATTAATAACATCGATCGCGATCGTGCGAGCGTTAAGATTTAACTTGAGAATTTCTTGAGGAGTCAGCCTACCATCATCATCTTTTGAAGTAGTAAAAGAAATACCACCATTAAGATTACGATCGAGCAATTCCTCGGTTGTTAAATAAATTACTTGTGCTTGTGGCATTACTTTTTTAATTAATGTTTCGCTAGCTTGAGTTCGATCGACTGTTGTGGTATCTAAAATATCGGCAACCCGAGCGGCTATTTTACTATCTCCTACTACTAAAGATTGAGATAAAAGTGTCTCTTTTTGAGAATTTTGCTGGCTGGATCTTAATAGTTCGATCGTTGGTATTTGTGCAATAATATTTTTGCGAATTAAATATTCTCCTTTACCATCTTTTAAAGCAGAAAAAGGAGTTAGAAAAAATTCTTTATCTGGAATAAAAATTACTTTATCCTCTAGATTTTTAGGTAAAAAATCGGCGATCGGAACAATTAATAGGCGATAAAGTTCTTGTAATAATAAATCACGCTCTTTTCTCATCTCTTTTGTTACTTCAGAATGAGCAGCGATCGCTTTAAGAGAACGATCGACTAAATTTGTTAAATAAGATCGCTCTTCATTTTCTGCAAAATCTGGTAGTTCTTTCCAAGAAAAGATCGTTTCTCCTGTAGGTTTAATCGCCCAAATATATAGCTGAGTTTTACTGGGTAAAGAGTATATAATTAAAGTTGCTTTAGCAGATTTAGCAATTTTTCTTATTTCTTGTAAAGAAAGATTTTTTCCCTCGGAATTGTTATTTTTGATTCCCAATAAATCGTTGAGATAGATTTCTTTTTCTATTGCGGCAATTTCGAGAGCTTCTTCAGGCTTATTTTCAGCTACGAGGGTTTTTTGTAAGATACTATAAGGAAAATATTGCTGTTCGAATGCAGAAAATTTATCCGAATTTTTTTGATTTCGATCTAAAGCTATTCTCTGACGTAACAGTCTTTCTGCTTCTACTAAATTACCAGTATTATATAAAGCAAATCCGAGATGATTGAGAGCTATTTTTTGTCCGTGAATGTCTTCAATTTTTTGAGTTATTGCTAAATAAGGTCTGAGATATTCGATCGATCTTTTGTAATTTCCTAGAGCCAAATAAGCATTTCCTAAAGTACCTAAAACAATAGCTTGTTGCCGATTATCAGGTAAATTAGAAAAATTGATAATTTGTTCGTAAGTATCGATTACCCCGACATAATCATCTAAAGATAAATAAGCGTTTCCTAAATCTATCGATACTTGTTGTTGCTGGGCTTTAGTACCAATAGTTCTGACTAAAAATAATTGCTTTTCATAATAATAAATTGCTTTATTATAGTCCCCTAAAGCAGCATAAGCAATGCCAAGTTTGCCTAAAGATCGTGCTTGTTGTTTTTTGTTATTAATTTTTTGAGTTATTTCTAGACTGCGATCGTAATAAGAAATTGCCTTATTATGATCGCCTAAAGTAGCATAAGTACTGCCCAAATTATTTAATATTTTTGCTTGTTGTCCTCGATCGCTAACTTTTTTGGCTATATTTAAACTTTGCTGATAGTAAGAAATTGCTGTATTATAATCCCCAAAAGCATAATAACAGCTACCGATATAATTGAGAGACTGAGATTCTTCTTTTAAATTGCCAAGAGCTGAGGCTCTAGTTCTACTTTGTTGATGGTATTCTAGAGCTTTATTAAATTGACCCATTCTATAAAAAGTAATTCCTAAATTATTAAGAATACCTCGTTCTTTCTGCCGATTTTCTATTTCTCTTGCTAGCTTTAAGCTATTTTCAAAAAACTCGATCGCTTGTTTATATTCTTGTCGATTCTTGTGTACCATTCCAATATTTTCTAAAGATTGACTTTCAATCGAAAGATCTTCTATTCTTCTTGCGATCGCCAGACTCTGTTGATAATAATCAATGCCTCTTTCGTAATCTTCTAAGGCAATATAAACATCTCCCAAATTATTTAAAGTAATTCCTTCTCCTTGAGGTATTTTAATCTGTTTTGCTATAGTCAAACTTTTTTGATACAATCCAATTGCCTGGGGATATTTTCCTAAAATGTAGTAAATTCTGCCCATGGCGTTAAGAGTTTTTGCTTCGCCGTAAAGATCGTTTAACTGCCGCGAGACACTATTTCTTTGTTGGTAGTAATCGATCGCTCGATCGTATTTTTCTAAAGAGTAATAAGCCGAACCTAAATTGCTGAGAATTTTCCCTTTTTTATCTAATAAACGAGGGATATTTGTAGATTTAGAATTAATCAAATTTTCGCCAATTATTCTATCTTGATAAATAGTCAATGCTTCTTCCCAAGAACGAATAGATGCAATAATTCGATCGCTTTGATATTCTTCAATTCCTTGCTCGAATAACAAATCTGCTCGTTCTTGTCGATCGGCAGTTGCTGCAATTACTCGAGAGACTAAAAATTGCGAAAATAATAGGAGCGATATGGTTATTAACCCCAGAAAAAAAATCCTTAAAATATTCTTTCTTTTGTTAGCTCGCGGCATAAGAAGAAAAATCCTCTCAATCGGTTCTTTTGTCGATTTTTTATTAACTTGTCAGCCAGAGGTTAGATTTGAATTTTAAGATAGAATTATAGATAACATTTTCAATTTTTTAAAATTATTTTATAACTCAGTTTAAAGCAATAAATACTTTAATCTACGGGGGATACTTTTTCTTTTATTTTCTCACAAAATTTTATAGTGGTGTATTTCCTTTATATCAAAAAAGATTTTTATTGATTGAAATCGAGCAAAAATAACCGAGCTTCTTTACCTGCGGTCAAAAAAATTAGCAAGATTAAAAGCTCGAAACTATAGCAAGCGACCTTTTAGCATCTCTTCACCCCCCAAGCTAAGTTCGGCAAACCGTACAACATCAAGAGTTGCAATTGTAAAGGTGTTTTAGTTAAATTAGCACTCGTAAGGTGAGAGTGCTAAATTGAAAAAATAAATCTAGCTTTCGCCTCAAAAGCCGATTGTATATAAACATCGAGAGGATCGCCCAATGGCAGCAATTACCATAAACGTATCCACAGTAAAACCTCTAGCAGATCGAGTTTTAGTTAAAGTCAGCCCCTCAGAAGAAAAAACTGCAGGTGGTTTATTCTTACCCGAAACTGCAAAAGAGAAGCCCCAAGTCGGAGAGATCACAGCAGTAGGCCCGGGCAAGCGTAACGATGACGGTTCTTATGCCGAACCCGAAGTTAAAGTCGGAGATAAAGTCCTTTACTCCAAGTATGCTGGAACGGACATCAAACTCGGCGGAGACGATTACGTACTGTTGTCTGAGAAAGATATCTTAGCAATAGTTCAATAGTTTTTGTTTGCGATCTAACAAAAAAATTTAAGTCAACTTTTGAAAAAAAAAGAGAGACAGCAAAAATGGCTAAATCGATCGTGTACGATGACGAAGCGCGTCGCGCCTTAGAAAAAGGTATAGATATCTTAGCAGAATCTGTAGCAGTTACTTTAGGGCCTAAAGGACGTAACGTAGTATTAGAAAAGAAATTTGGTGCGCCTCAAATTATCAACGATGGAGTAACCATCGCCAAAGAAATTGAATTAGACGATCGGATCGAAAATACTGGCGTATCTTTAATTCGTCAAGCAGCATCTAAAACTAACGACGTAGCTGGAGATGGAACTACTACAGCAACAGTCCTAGCTCACGCCATCGTTAAAGAAGGGTTGCGTAACGTTGCCGCAGGTGCTAATCCGATCGCGCTAAAGAAAGGAATAGATAAAGCAACAGAATATCTCGTAGAAAAAATAGCTTCTCACGCCAAGCCAGTAGAAGATTCCAAAGCGATCGCTCAAGTTGGAACTATTTCGGCCGGTAACGACGAAGAAGTGGGCAATATGATCGCCCAAGCAATGGACAAAGTCGGCAAAGAAGGCGTTATTTCCCTAGAAGAAGGTAAGTCAATGACTACCGAACTAGAAATTACTGAAGGGATGCGCTTCGATAAAGGATATATTTCTCCTTATTTCGTTACCGACTCCGAAAGAATGGAAGCAGTTTTTGACGAGCCTTTCATTCTCCTTACCGATAAAAAAATTACCCTAGTACAAGATTTAGTTCCCATCCTAGAGCAAGTCGCCAGACAGGGTAAACCCTTAGTTATTATTGCTGAGGATATCGAAAAAGAAGCTTTAGCAACTTTAGTTGTTAACCGTTTGCGCGGAGTATTAAATGTAGCAGCAATCAAAGCTCCTGGTTTTGGCGATCGCCGCAAAGCAATGCTCGAAGATATCGCCGTTTTAACTGGCGGTCAAGTAATTACCGAAGACGCTGGCTTAAAATTAGAAAGTGCTAAGCCGGAAATGCTCGGTAAAGGACGTCGCGTCACTATCACTAAAGACAACACAACTATTGTCGCTGAAGGTAACGATAAAGACGTTAAAGCTCGCTGCGAGCAAATTCGCCGTCAAATGGAGGAAACAGAGTCCTCTTATGATAAAGAAAAATTACAAGAGCGTTTGGCTAAACTATCGGGTGGTGTAGCTGTAGTTAAAGTTGGTGCGGCTACCGAAACCGAAATGAAAGACCGTAAATTGCGCTTAGAAGACGCTATCAATGCTACTAAAGCTGCTGTCGAGGAAGGCATCGTCCCCGGTGGTGGTACTACTTTAGCTCATTTAGCTCCCGATGTAGAAGATTGGGCTAAAAACAATCTTTCTGGAGAACAATTAACTGGAGCTTTAATTGTCGCTCGCGCTCTTCCCGCACCTTTAAAAAGAATTGTTGAAAATGCAGGTCAAAACGGTGCTGTAGTAGCTGAAAGAGTTAAAGAAAAAGACTTTAATGTCGGTTATGATGCTGCTAAAAATGAATACAGCGATATGTTTGCAGCAGGTATTGTCGATCCTGCCAAAGTAACTCGATCGGCTCTCCAAAATGCTGCTTCGATCGCCGGAATGGTTTTAACTACCGAGTGCATCGTTGTTGATAAGCCCGAAAAAGAAAAATCTGCCGCTCCTGGTGGTGGTGATTTTGACTATTAATTTTTGTTAATTAATTTATTTAAAAAGTCGTTTCTATTATTTGGATGCGGCTTTTTTTGTAGCTATTTTTGCGATCTTTTAAGATAAGGTATTGCGATCGTCTAAAAATTTTAATTGTTGATAAAGCATTTTAATTTTAGGCAAATTGACTTTAGCTCGATCGGCCAGCTTCAAAGGATTGGCGAAAATAGCCTCGATCTCTAGAGGTTTGCCCAGATCGTAATCAATTTTCATGCTGGTGCGATAAGGCTTCATCTTGAGAGTCAAACTAAGCATTTGTTCGATAAAACTAGCTTCAATTTGGCAACAACAACTTTGAGCGGCTAATTTTACTTCTTTCATGATGGCTTCAATTAACGATCGCGCTTTGATGTTAGTCATGAGTTGCTCTGTAGTTGCATTTAAGACTACCGAAAGTCCGTTATAAGGAATATTCCAAACCAATTTTTGCCAACGACTTAAGAGCAAGTCTTCTTTGAGTTGGACTTCAATACCAGCATTTTTGAAGTCATCGGCAAGAAGGCGCATATTTTCAGTAATACCAGCTTTTTCATATTCAGGTAGATACTCACCAAGGGCGATCTCACCGTAGTCGAGGTGACGAATATGCCCCGGCCCCAGCTTATTCGAGCAAATGAAACAAAGTCCTCCGATTATGCTTGCTTGAAAATCTCGAGCGAGCGAATCAATTTCTTCTTCTATACCCAAACCGTTTTGAAGTATTAAGACGATGCCTTTTTCTTTAACTACGTAGGGTAAAATTTGAGGCAATAAATTGTTATTAGTAGTTTTGAGAGCAATTACTGCTACATCGCAAGCTGGCATTCTAGCAGCGTTTTGATAAGCTTTAACCTGGGGTAAAGTAAAATTGCCTTTGACTGATTCGATTGCTAAGCCCGATTTTTTGACCCGATCGTAATCTTTATTTAATAAATAATGAACTTCATTTCCCGCCCTTTGCAAACAGGCCCCGTAATAAGCACCAATAGCTCCCGTACCGATAATAGCGTAGCTTCGATTAGACATGAACTAAAAGTACGAACGATTGTAGCTATTATATAGAATTTATTATTTTAATGTTAATACTCCCGAGCAAAACCCTTTCTCAGATCGCTTAAAGTTTGACTTTGGAATTAATCTCAATTTGAGGCCAATTATCTTGCCAATTTAATTTCCAAATTGGTGACCAACCCTATTGGATACAGATGTGGGGCTTCTCAGTCGCAAGCTAAATTACCGCCATAGTTAGCGATATTGATAAACCTAGAATCATTTTTATGCCAAGTTTTTTTTTGAGGATCGATCGTACTTAAAAATAGAGGAAATTAAATAAATAATTTATTGCTCAAAAACCAAATTAATTAACCTTCTTCAGCCTCACAAACCACTCGAAAACCATAGATTTTCGATCGAGAGTCTCTTTCGTCACGAGTACGATAAGCACTGCGACATCTCAATGGAGAACTTTCCCAAGCACCACCTCGTAAAACCGAGCGAGTATCATCTAGTCTTCGATCCGTTTCCGGTGTCCTCGCTGCACCATTTTTAGGCGATCGATAATAGTTGGGATACCACATATCTTCGCACCATTCCCAAACTTGCCCGTGCATATCGTACAAACCAAAAGCATTGGGAGGGAAAATACCTACTTTCGTCGTTCTATTGCGAAACTCTCCCGATTCTTCTTCAGCATAAACTCGATCGCCCATATAATTAGCTAAATCGCTAGTAATTGTTTCGCCAAAATAAAAAGGAGTCTCCGTACCAGCGCGACAAGCATATTCCCATTCTGCTTCGCTAGGAAGTCTGTATTTATGTCTGGTTTTTCGAGATATTCGTCGACAAAATTCGATCGCATCTTCCCAGGAAACTCCTTCTACTGGTAGATTATTGCCGCTAAAAGTTGATGGAGTAGGATCGAGATCCCGTCGCGATCGCGGATAATTATTAGCAACTTCTCGCCATTGTGCTTGGGTTATCGGCAATTTACTCATGAAGAAAGGAGGAACTTCTACCTCGTGTTGAGGACGTTCGCGATCGATATCGCTTTCTAATTCTGATGCTCCCATCGTAAAAGTACCTCCGGGAATGGCTACCATCGCCAAACTGACATTTCTGCTCAATTCTTCCTTAAAATACTCAGATTCGTGGCGATCGCTTCTAATTTCTCGACCTCGTTCGTTGACAGTAATTACTTCAAATTCAGATCTTCTTAAAATTGTTCCCCGTGGAGGCTCGGGAAAAGTATCAAATTCTTTTTTTCTAAATCTTGAGGTCAATAGATCTGCTCGACTAAGAGCTAATTTTTGACCTAAAAAAGCTGAAATTACGCCCGTACTGCCAATAAGAGCTAATTTTAATAGTTTTCTGCGAGCTAATAAGGTTTTTTTTAGCTTAGAACTCAAATAATCCATAAAAGTATAGTTATGTCTGTGGTATCGATTATTTGTCAGTGCAATCTACATAACAATTTTATTATTTCTTTAACAATTTCTCGGCTGCAACTTTACATTTAATAACAAGATGGTTTTTTGCTAAATTGAGCTTTTAATTAACAAAAGTCAAGTAGATCTTGCCTCTCTTGCCAAGGATCGATCGACATATAGTACATAAGTAAAGATTTTTGTAATATTTTTAAAAGTTTTTTGAATATATTAAAAGGCTAATTAGTTTTTATTACAAATCGAATCTAGTGTATCGAGCAAGTCCACTAAAATTTTATTTTTCAAGATATTTAGATAATATCTTCATTAATCAAGATAAAATTATGACATCAGCAAATTTTAGCGAACAAACTTTAATCGGTAATGATTTTAGTTCTCAAGATTTAAGTAACGGCTTATTTTTTCAATCTAATTTAGAAAATATCAATTTTTTCGAAGCCGTTCTTGCCAAGACTAATTTTACTAATACTCAATTTAATAACGTCAACTTTACTGGTGCAGACTTAAATAGTTCTATAGCGATCGCAGCTGCAGGAAATAATAATTTAAACTTTACTAACAGCAATTTAACTAACAGCATTTTTTTTCTATCTCAATTCGATCGAGCTATTTTTACCAATGCAATAATTAATAATACAAATTTTAATAAAACTACTCTAACCAATTCTGATTTTACTTCAGTCAACTTAATCAATAGTAATTTTCAAGATTCCAATTTAGATAATTCTAGCTTTGTTGATACATATTTTTTGAATAATAACTTTAATAGAAGCAATCTAAATAATACTAATTTTAATAATGCCGATATTTTATTAGGTGATTTTAAAACAGCTACATTTCAAAACGCTAACCTATCAGAAGTTAGTATTCAAAATAGCGATTTCACTAATAGTAATTTTAACAATGCAGATTTAAGTAATATTAATATATTTTCTAGCCAGCTTAACAATGTAAATTTGATTGATGCTAATCTTAATAATGCCATAATAATTGGCTCAGATCTATCCGGTGCAGATCTCAGTGGAGCT
>CAYWIH010000040.1:0-33845 GCA_964458305.1 uncultured bacterium
ATTAACGGCTTATTGACAATGATAATATATTCAAACCGATCTTAGGTTAATTGGAATGTTTATTCCAATTAAGGATAAGTTTCTATTATTAATTTTTGATTATTATATAAAAATTATTATTTTGTCTGAAAATTTTAGAAAAAGATAGAGGGATTTTAGTATTATTCAGTTAAGAGCGAACTGCTTGGAGCAGTGCTTACGCTCCCGCTGACATAGCTATTAAACCTTTTTTGTAAAAAGTTGCTTTCCTCGAATTACTTTTGATAATATTATCGATCGACAAATCCTTCAGTGACTCGGTAAGTTCAATCTTTTCTATTTTTCAAATTCTTTTCTCCTTTTCACTTTAACAGTAATGGGACATTTTTTGGTTCTGTTGCAAAACTCAGCTTTCTAGAACTATTGACAAATTTAGATATTTGTGGGCCAGCTTTTAACTTGAAGATTAGCTAACGATTCCGAAGATTCGATTAATGAACTCAACTTGAGAGATAATATCTCTACGAGGGATACTTTCTACCTGACCTTTCCGCAAATAATTAATAATTTCAATGCCAATAATTGTTCTTCTCGCTGTCTGAAAAGATTTGAAATTTAACATAGGTCTAATCCTTTTTTTAATAAACCTATGGTCTTGTTCGATAAGATTATTAAGGTATTTATCCCGTCTTAATATAGTTGTTTGTTCTAACTTTTTTTGTCTTTTTAGTTGCTCAAAAGCTTGTGGATAAGCCGCATTTTTATCGGTATTGATAAGTTTAGGACTATCTTACTTTTTCAAGATTTTCTTAAAGAACCTGTATGCAGCTTGTTTATTTCTAGTGGCACTAAGCATAAAATCAATCGTATTTCCGTTGCTATCGCACTCGCCCGATACAAATACTTCCATTTTCCTTTTATTTTTATATAAGTCTCGTCTACTCGCCAAGACTTCCCAATAGCTTTCAAGTGAGGACGGACTCGTTTTTCTAGTTCGGGTGGGTACTTTTGTACCCATTTATAAATAGTTGTGTGGTTCACTTCTAATCCTCTTTCTCCGATTGTCTCTTCCAATTGGCGACAACTCAAGGGATATTTGAGATACCAACGAACACATAACAAAATGATTTCCGGTTCGTAGTGCCGCCATTTAAAAACAGAATTTTTCTTCATTAAGAGAGCTGTGGTTAGTAGATTTGTCCTATAAAAACTGAACCGTTTTTTGCGACAGAACCGTCATATTTCCGCTGCCAGACTTTTTTTGGCTCGCCCCAGAGGTGAGATTCAAAAATCGGTTAGTAGCCTTGTTTTTCTAAGTAGGAAAGTGAGAACGGTTTCTTCTCGGGAAATAATATCCGCTTGGCCTTCCATACCGGATTGAATTTGACACTTTTGCTCTTCAGTACCGAGAAAGAGGCTGTCTGGCTGAATAATCACATTGTAGATACCTCCTTGTGATGTTTGTGCTGGGGCGATACCTCTCGATAAGGAAGAGTTAAAACTAGATGTAGAATTATTTTGAGGCATCGTAGCATCAGGAGCAATAAAGCTGACAGTACCATTGAGAGTTCCGTAGTCGGGATAGGGACAGGCCGATACCCGCATTTGTACTTTTTGTCCTACTTCTACCTTAGCGATATCGCCAGACGCAACTAAAGCTCTAATTTCTAACGGGGTATTGCTTGGGGAAATGAGGGCGATCGCTTCTCCTGGTCTTACCATTTGGGAAACGTTGCGTAGATTGAGTTCCTGAATTTGACCCGATGTAGGAGCGCGAAGGATCGTATTTTCTAGTTCGGTTGCAATTTGTTGCAATTCTTGGGAGTCGCTGCTCATTTGATTTTGAATTTCTATTCGCCGTTGAACTAGTCCTTGTCGTTCTTGCTTTAATTTAGCCAGGGTAGCTTCACCTTTAGCTCGCGCTTCGGCAATTTTTTCCCTTGCCATTTCTACTTCTGCGTTACTGGGGTTGAGATAAGTCCTGAGTCTTTTCACTCTGGCGATCGCCGTTTTAAGGATCGCTTCTTTCTCTTTGATTTGTAACTGGGCGATCGCCCCCGTATTGGCTAACTTTTGATATCGACTAAGTTCTTCTTGGGCTAATTCTAAAGCAGCTTCTGCTTCTTCTAGTTCGGCAATTGTAGTAATTCGCCTATCTCGATAATTGCGTTGGTTGAGGCTGAGTTCGGCTCGAGCGACTGCTATAGTGCGTTTCAGTTGGTCGGTTTCGGCAGTAATGCGACCATCTATTGCCAAAAGTTGCGCGTTAATTTGACTCAACTGCTTTTTCCCTTGCTCCATATTGCCCGTCAGTTGTTTTTTTTTAGTTTGCAAGCGAGAATCATCGATATGAGCAATGACATCTCCTTTTTTAACTGACTGATTGGCTTTGATGTCGATGCTTTTTACCGTTCCTTCTGTGGCTGCTTGTACGATGCGAAGTTCGCCGGTGGGACGCACAATAGCAGGAGATTTCACGGTAACTTTGTATTTGAGAACCGTAGCCAGGGCGATCGCTGTCCCAAAAGCAGCTAACAGTGCTAATCCTCCTAGAGTCGTCCAACGTCCGATAGCGGGTAAAAATTCATCTGGAGTTACGAGGTGGAGAAATTCTGAGTTAGATTCATCTCCATCGGGTTTCTTGCTCTTTATTGGTTCGTAAGAACCAATACTGGGACTTGAAGGCAAATCTTCTCTATCCATAATTTAAGCCTTTTACAGTTTGCAATCACTAGAATTTTAATCACTTTCACTTGAACCTCCACACGGTGAAACCGACCTGCCTGATGGCGGTTCTGACGGAGGCTAGATCTATTTTAAAAACAAGTTAACGAAGCTTGTGAAAAAAAGATAATATCTACCAGAACTTAGTCTCTAATTTAATATCAATTAAATTAAATAAAGAGTAAAAGCGTACTTTTATCTAAAATTAAGGATTTCAAAAGAAGGCTAAGCTTATTTACGAGATTTACGAGATACGATAGCCTTTTAAGAGGTTAAGTGCAACTTAGATTACAATTTTATGAAATACCCGTGCGTACGACAACATAGTGAAGAAGACTGCGGTGCCGCCTGTATTGCTACGGTAGTCAAACACTACGGGCGTACCTTTGCCATCAATCGCATCCGAGAAGCGATCGGGACGGGGCAACTAGGCACTACTCTGCTGGGTTTGAGGCGGGGTGCAGAAGCCTTGGGATTCAATGCTCGCCAAGTCAAAGCCTCTCCTGAAATTATCGACAAAATCGATCTAGCGCCTCTCCCCGCCATTATCCACTGGAAAGGTCACCACTGGGTTGTATTGCACGGCAAAAAAGGCACAAAATACGCGATCGCCGACCCTGGAGTTGGAGTTCGCTACCTCACCCGCGAAGAATTAACCGCAGCTTGGGCTAATTTTGTGATGCTGCTGCTAGTGCCAGATGAAATTCGCTTTTACGAGCAACCAAACGACCAAATTGGCGGCTTCGGACGCTTCTTAGCAAGAGTTCGGCCCTACCGCCCGATTATTGCCCAAGCTCTGCTAATTAACCTGGCGGTTGGACTCCTTTCCCTAGCTAGTCCGCTGTTGATTCAAATCCTCACCGATGAAGTTTTGGTGCGGGGAGATACCCAATTACTGAGTGCAGTGGTTATTGGGGTGGTGACGATGAATCTATTCAGCAGCACCTTTCAACTGGTACAGTCCCACTTAATTGCTCAATTCGCTCAGCGATTGCAATTAGGATTAGTCTTGGAATTCGGACGACAAATTTTGCGCTTGCCCCTCAGTTACTACGAAGTGCGTCGCAGTGGCGAAATCGTCAGTCGCCTGCGAGATATTAGCGAAATTAACCGGTTAGTTTCCCAAGTTGTGATTAGGATACCCAGTCAGTCTTTTATCGCTTTGGTTTCCTTGGGCTTCATGCTTTTCTATAGTTGGAAACTTACCGTTGCTGCTTTATTTGTTGCCGCTGCCATGACCGTCTCCACAGTCATTTTTCTGCCCGCACTGCGACAGAAAACCCGCACATTATTAGTCACAGCCGCCGAAAACCAGGGTGTATTAGTCGAAACCTTTAAAGGTGCTCTTACCCTCAAAACCACCAATGCCGCCCCCCAAACCTGGGAAGAATTGCAAAGCCGCTTCGGTCGTCTTGCCAACGTTACCTTGCAAACGATTCAAATTAATATTATCAACAGGGTCTTTTCTAGTTTAGTTTCTGGCCTCGGTACGATCGGAATTCTCTGGTTTGGCAGTACCCTGGTGATTAGTCAAGAATTAAGCATCGGTCAACTGCTGGCATTTAATGCCATGAATGCCAATTTTACTGCTTTAATCAAAGTCTTAGTCCAGTTTGTCGATCAATTTGCCACCGCTCAAACTGCCATCCAGCGTCTGAGTGAAGTAATTGATAGCACCCCAGAACAGCGAGAAGAGACTACTTTGCCCTGGGTAAAAATTTCGACCAATGCCGATATCATCTGCACCCAACTAAATTTTCACCACATCGGAAGAGTTGACTTGCTAGAAGATTTTTCTCTTACTATTCCTGGAGGTCAAGTAACGGCTTTAATCGGTCAATCTGGCTGTGGCAAAAGTACCCTTGCTAAACTGATTGCCCGATTGTATCAGCTTCAGTCCGGCAATATTCGCTTTGGCATCTACAACCAGCAAGATCTCTCCCTCGAATGCTTGCGAGAGCAAATAGTGCTAGTTCCCCAAGAACCGCATTTTTGGAGTCGCTCGATTTTGGAAAACTTCCGTCTCGGTTCGCCTCAGATCGGTTTCGAGCAGATTGTTAGAGCTTGCCAGATTGCTAGTGCGGACGAGTTTATCAGCGAACTACCCGATAAATACCAAACGATTTTAGGGGAATTTGGCGCGAATCTTTCAGGAGGCCAGAGACAAAGATTAGCAATAGCAAGAGCGATCGTCAACGATCCGCCAGTGCTGATTTTGGATGAATCTACAGGTTCTCTCGATCCGGTTAGTGAAAACCAAGTGCTAGATAAACTTTTATATTACAGACGGGGCAAAACGACTATTATAATTAGCCATCGACCCAGAGTAATTATGCGTGCTGATTTTATCGCCTTATTAGATAAAGGAAAGTTAAAATTAACTGGTACTCCCGAAAAGTTAGGTCAACTTGAGGGCGATCATTTAGTTTTTTTAAATCCTTAATTTTGAGCATTCTGTTGTCGCCGATCTTACTAAGAACATGAACTCGTAGAGAAAGAATTAGTTGGCTATAAGCAGCAATTTTACTTTTGTTGGAGTAGTGTGAACAGCCGGAGGCTCGCTGCTAGAACCAATTAATAAAGCCTCCATCCCGGCAAGGATTTCGAGCAATTGGCGATTGGATAGACTCTTACAAACAGCCAATAATGGAATTGTTTGGTGTAGAGCGTCTACCCTCTTATAGTACGATTAGACGAACTTTACTAGCGATCGATTATAAGCAATACTCCGCCAGATTAGCCCGATTCTTTAAAATAAAGCCGATTGCAGGTGAAATCCTAGCTCTAGATGGAAAAAATCTCAGGGGGTCGTATATGGTGGAAAATGACAATCTTCATTGTGAACCCCATAAAGCGATTTTAGAACCGATAGAAGTAGATAATAAAAGTAACAAAATTACAGCTATCCCAGAAGTTATTATAAAGCGATCGATTTTCTCGATCTCTTCAAATGCTATTTTGTCCCAGCTTTCTTTTATTTCTCCCATATAATTAACGTGAAGTTTAGCCATTTGTTTGATTTCATAATTTTCGTGTTCTAATAACCGCTCTAAAATATTTCTGGGAGTATTAGGATTGTTGAGAATTATCCTAAGTAATTCTAAGTCCGATCGCTGGGATACCCATTTTAAAAAATATTTTGGGACTTCTGGAAGATAGAGTAATTTTTTTAAAGTATTTCTGGGTAAATCTGATAATAAATTATGATTTTCCAATAACAATAAATCGAAGACAGGATTAGATAATAATTGTTCTGGAAATTTTGCGCCTAAATTAAACAAAATATCTTTAGGAGTATTGGGATTAATAGTTACATCTTTACCAATAGTATTATTTTTACTGTCACTTAATTTTCGCAATATTTCTGCTGGTGTGGCTACATTTTCAGCGAATATTTTAGCTAAAATATTATTTTCATCGGCAAGTTTTTTTAATCTTTTTGGGCTAGTATTTTCGTTAGCTGCTTCTTGTTTGAGACTAGATAGTTTATTGTTTTTCATTATTTTTATCGTTCGATCGCTTCTATATTTTAAATATTTAAATCGAGCGCGATTGTTTTATAATATTAAATTACTATATTTATTTTGAAAAATATTAAAATTATCTCGAATAATTAATTTTTTTATTGCTTCAATCTATCTAAAATAAAACTCGGTGTATTTGGATTATTTGCTAATGCTTTTCTGACATACTCATTTAGATCTTCTGCCAATTTCTCTAGAATATAAATCGGAGTATTTGGATTCTTTGCAGCACAACTTCTGACTAGCAAATCTCTATCTTTTGCTAATTTCTCTAAAAAATTAAGAGGTAGATTTCGATTACCTGCTACTGCTTTTCTAACGTGTTCGTTTTCATCTTGTGCTAATTCTTCTAAAACATAAACTGGTGTATTTACGTTTTTTGCTGTTGAGTGTCTGACAGCTACATTTCGATCTTGTGCTAATTTCTCTATAATATAAATTGGTGTATTTAGATTTTGCCATGCTAGTGCTTGTTTGACATATTCGCTTCGATGGGTTGCTAATTTTTCTAAAACAGAGACTGGTGTATTTGGATTTCTTGCTAAATGACTTCTGATAATCCAAGATCTATCTGCTGCTAATTTTTCTGCAAGATTAGAAGGTAAATTTTTATTATATGCTAAAGCTAATTTTACATTTTTATTTTCGTTTTCTGCCAATTTTTCTAAATAATATAATGGGGTATTATCGTTGGCAGCTAGCATAGGTTTAATTTCAATATCTAGAAGATCTAAACTCAATTTTAAAAACCAAGTCGGCAAAGGAAAGTATTGGATATCGCCCCTACAAATAAAAAGTTCAGAAGAATATTTATTATAATTATTTAAAATATTTTTGTACCAAATATCCTCAATAAAGCCAGGATTTTCGATTAAAATAAGTTCTAAAGCTGGATTATCTCCGATCGCATCGAAACATTCTCGATAATAAGCTAATTCAATTAATAAATCTGGGGGTGTATTGGGATTTTTAGTAATAGCAACCAGCAGATCGAGAGCTTTAGTATTATTTGCTAATTCTCTTAACTGCTTTGAGGGAGTATTAATATTTTCAGCAAGTTTTAAACTTTCAGACATAACAATTTATAGTTATTCGATGAAATATTTGCAATCCATTGGCGACAAAAAAGTGCAAAAACCGAAGTAGAAAAAAGCGTTATTTTAGATCTATTTAATTAATCTTAAAAGAAGAGAATAAATATAAATTTAAAAAACCCTACTCACTACTCCCTGTTTTTGGATAAACTAACGATCGCACTTCGAGATAAAATGTTTCGTAGCAAGCTATGGGAAAATAAAAAACGCACTCAATTGCCGAGATCTACACCGTAAATAAGATATTACTATGACTGCAACCGTTCAAGCACCCCCGAAAACCCGTCGTATCGTTTTTCCCTTCAGCGCGATCGTCGGACAAGAAGAAATGAAGTTAGCTCTATTGCTCAATGTAATCGATCCCAAAATTGGCGGAGTAATGATCATGGGCGATCGCGGAACTGGAAAATCAACCACGATCCGCGCTCTAGCAGATCTTCTCCCAGAAATTAATGTAGTAGCAGGAGATCCTTTTAATTCCGATCCAAAAGATCCCGATACCATGGGAGATGAAGTAAGGGAAAAATTAGAGCAAAATATTCCTTTAGAAGTAACCCACAAAAAAGTCCCGATGGTAGACTTACCTCTAGGGGCCACAGAAGATCGAGTCTGCGGCACGATCGACATTGAAAAAGCCCTCTCAGAAGGGGTAAAAGCATTCGAACCGGGATTGCTTGCTAAGGCTAATCGCGGTATCCTTTACGTAGACGAGGTGAATTTACTCGACGATCACTTAGTCGATGTTTTGTTAGATTCGGCCGCAAGCGGTTGGAATACTGTCGAAAGAGAAGGTATTTCGATTCGCCATCCAGCCCGTTTTGTTTTAGTAGGATCGGGAAACCCAGAAGAAGGAGAATTACGTCCGCAACTGCTCGATCGCTTCGGAATGCACGCAGAAATACATACAGTCAAAGAACCAGCTTTAAGGGTACAAATCGTCGAACAAAGGGCAGAATTCGATGCCGATCCCCTCACCTTTTCTCAAAATTATCGCAGCGAACAAGAAACAATTCAAGAGCGATTGGTTCAAGCACAGGAAATATTACCGGAAGTTAAATTAGATTATGATTTGCGAGTAAAAATTTCGGAAGTTTGCTCGGAGTTGGACGTAGACGGACTTAGAGGCGATATTGTAACTAATCGCGCAGCTAAAGCAATAGCAGCCCTAGAAGGACGAAAAGAGGTTACAGTAGATGATATTCGTCGGGTGATAACTCTTTGTTTGCGTCACAGACTACGCAAAGATCCTCTAGAGTCGATCGATTCTGGCTATAAAGTAGAAAAAGCTTTTAACCGCGTTTTTGGTATCGAAGCAGAAACTACTTAGCTAGTTTTTTTAAATGCGATCGTAAACAAAAATAAGATGACAAAAGAACCCTTAATCGAACTTAGAAATGCTACTAAGACTTTTGGCAGAAATATTATTCTCGATCGCGTCGATCTAAGTATTTATCGAGGGGAAGCTTTAGTAATTATCGGCCCCTCCGGGACTGGTAAATCTACTTTACTACGGATTATTGCTGGCTTGTTACCTCTCGATAAAGGGGAAGTTTATATCAAAGGTAAAAAAAGAACCGGATCGATCGAAGATCGAGAACATTCCCTAACCCTAGGTATGGTATTTCAACAGTCAGCTTTATTCGATTCTCTCACTGTCGAGGAAAATGTCGGCTTTATTTTGTTTCAAAATTCTCGATTGTCTCGCCAAAAAATTCGTAAAATAGTTAACGAAAAACTAGAAATGGTAGGCTTAGGAAATATCGCCGATCGCTATCCGGCCGAATTATCTGGAGGAATGCGCAAACGGGTAAGTTTTGCCAGGGCGATCGTCAATAATCCCGAAAATCCTGCAGACGACCCGGAAATTATTTTATACGACGAACCTACCGCAGGTCTAGATCCGATCGCTTCTACTGTTATTGAAGATTTAGTAAGAAAATTACGATCGAGCCAAAGTGCTTGCGATACTTACGTCATGGTTTCTCACCAAGATAGTACCATTCGCCGCACCGGATCGCGGATAATATTTCTTTATGGCGGTCAAATTAAATGGCAAGGAAGAGTACAAGATATTGACAAGACTGATAATCCTTTAGTCAAACAATTTTTTAGCGGTAGCGTCGAAGGGCCGATTAATACTACAAGCTAATTAAAATAATAAGGGAAAATATACGGGTAAGAAAAAATGTTGCGATCGCGAAGTATTAGAGAAGGTTCGGTTGGTTTATTAATTATTGTCGGTTTGTTTTTGTTTGGTGGTTTAGTTTTTTGGCTGCGTAACGGTCAATTGGGTCGATCTAGTTATAAAATCAAAATACGCTTTCCCGATGCTTACGGTTTGCAAGTTGGCAGTAACGTTCGCTATCGTGGCGTAGAAGTCGGTCAAATTACCAATTTAAAAGCTAGGTCTAATTACGTTGAAGTTACTGCTGAAATTAGTCCGGCAACTTTACCGATTACTCGAGATATTGAGATTACTACCAATCGATCGGGTTTTATCGGTCAGACTTTTGTCGATATCATACCCCAAAGCGAGCTTAGCACGGATGCGGTTTCTTTTTCTCCTCTAAGATCTAATTGTCAATCAACGCAAACGATCGTTTGTGAAGGGGATACTCTCAATGGGGAATCTGGTGTTAGTTTCGAACAACTTTTACCGAGTACTTTACGCTTGACCGAACTTTACAGTTCTCCAGAATTTTACGAAAATCTTAACGGCGCGATCGCTAATGTTTCGGTAACAGCCGCAGAAGTTACTAAACTATCTGGGGAGTTAGTTAAACTTTCCGATAATCTCAACCGACAATTGGCAGATTTTTCCGTTAAAACCAGTGATTTAGTAGTTACGGCCGATCGAACTGCTAATAATATTAATCGTTTGGCTACCGATCTAGATAAATTGGTAGTAGACAATCGCGCTACTATATCTCGTACTTTAACTAGTTTTAATAATACCAGCGATCGCTTGAACGATTTAATTGTTACTTTAAATCCTGCTGTGGAACAATTAAATTCTGGTTTAGCAGCTACCGACACGAAACAATTGTTTCAAAACGTCGAAATTTTGACGGCAAATGGGGCGGAAACTCTTGCTAATTTAAGAAGTTTTACTGGTGCTTTTAGCAACGAGAGTAATATTTTAATTTTACAAGAAACTTTAGATTCTGCAAGGGTAACTTTTGCTAATACTCAAAAACTTACTTCAGATTTAGATGAATTGATCGGCGATCCAGAATTAAGAAAAAATCTCCGAGATTTAATCGATGGTTTGGGTGATTTAGTCTCTTTTACTGACGAACTCGATCGAGAAATTAAAGCCGCACAAATGGCTAAAATTCAAAATAATTCTTACATTAAAAATACTAAACCAAATTTTTCTTTTGACAAACAAAAACTTACCGAATTTGATGAATAAAATTTGATTTCAATTAAGTTTTTTTTAAATAGTTTTTTGACACCTAAGCTAATTCGTTAACGATACTTTTTTAAGCAAGCTAAAAATCATTCAAAACCTCAAAAAAAGTCATCTATCTAAAAATTGTTTTATCGATCGTAAACTACTAGTATGGTGTAATCATTGAAAAGTTTCACAATTACAACTGTATAAATACCGAACGTAGGCGTTGTAATAGTAAAATTCGATGAGGTTGCATAATGGTTACTCCAAGACTAGAAAATTACGATAATGTTTTTTACTCAGACCAATTAACCTTTAATTTTTCCGATCCTACTAATAGCGGCAGTGTTATCGATGTCGTTTTTAATGGTACTACTGTAGCCAGCAATTTAGCACTTACAAGCACAGGTACTCCAGTAACTTTACCAACACTTACTACAGGCGGTAACCAGTTACAAATAGTTTCAAAAAATCCCCCAAATCCAGGAAATACCCCAACTGATGTGAGAATAGATGTTCCCACAGCTACCAATTTACACGGAAATACTTTCTACACACCATCTTTAACGCCGAGTGGGGCTTTCGATCTTACAATTGGTTTGCCTCGAGTTAGAATAGGTGGTACGCAATCGCCAACCGTTCCAGCACCAGGGGAAATAGCACCCTTTGCAGCACAAAATATTTTAGATACATTAAACGGGCCTGTAAAACTTACTCTTGACAGACCGGGCAATAGAACGCGAAGAAATCAAACCACTGCCGCTTATACTCAAGAATTTGGTTTAATTCCTAACGGATTCGATCGCGATGAAGTACCACCTGCGGTAGGAGTGAATCCTAATTTAACTCCCGCAGAGCGAAATGTAAGAGCTATTCCTGAAACTGACAATATAAGGGCGGGAAATGTACTGAATGACTTTATTAACAATTATGGAGGCGTTGGCATACAAATTCCAGATGGCGGGAAAATAGATTTTTACGCCGATACCCCTAATTATCGACGAGGCATAACTGGAATTGTTCCTATTTACGGAACTGACCAAGTTAATGATAATTTAACTGGGACACCTGGACAAGATAATCTTATCTATGGTTTTGACGGTGCTGATACCCTGAATGGTAGTGGCGGCAACAATGATACTTTGTTAGGCGGCAGAGGAAATGATTCTCTTACTGGTAGGGCTGGCAGAGATATCCTTGTCGGTCAACCTGGAGAAGATATTTTGTTTGGAGGGCCTGGGAATGATGTTGTTTACGGCGGCCCTGGAGACGATGTGCTTTATGGTGGTCTTGACCAAGATATATTTGTAATCAGACGTGGTGAAGGCATAGATCTTATTAGAGATTTCACCCCAGGAGGCAACGGAATAGTAAGAGATCAAATTGTCCTTAGCAGTCCTTTAGGTTATAATTCCCTTGGATTCAGACAAATCAATCAAGGCTTAAGACCAGACGGGACACCCCTTCAACTTCCTAATTATCCATCACTCGGCCCGACCGGAGGCATAATTAATAACGGTACGGAAATTTTTATTAAAACGCGAATGGGAGTATTCCAAGGACAGACCTTAGCTTATGTTGAAGGCGTGTCTGCGAGTGTATTTCAAGACCGTGCTTTATTTGGTACAACAAGTGATGTTGTCTTACCCTTGCCGATACAATAAAGTATCCTTTTAATACTTGTATATGCGGGTGATATAAAGCAATTGCCCGTATTTTTCACTTTGTTCCGTTTAATGTTTTTTAACAGTCTTTTTACTTATGAACGAAGTAATCGCAGAAATCAAAATAGAAAATATTTACACCCCAGTTATCAATACCTCTAAATCAACTGAAACACGTAATTATTATAATCACCATTTTAATGATGACGAAGTAAACTTACGGTTCGACCAAGGGTTTGTTTGGTATCAAGATTTTGTATCGTTTTGTATGTTAACCGATTATCGAGGGTACTGGATAAAAATAGCAGTAAAAGATAACTTAGAACTAGATCCGGTTATTGTTAATCCTAGAAAATTTGAAGCAGTCGCAACAGCTAGCGTAATGATTCTTCCTTTTCAAGTTAAAAGTAAAGAGCGAATAGAAGTGTTTGGCGACCATGAAGGTAGTGTTATCTTATCTTTTATTTTGCGCCCGGGACATTATCAATTATTGTTTCAAAATCGCTATTTTACTAGAGAAGAAATCGAAGCAGAACCTAATTTCGATTGCGAAAATCTTGAATGTGATGATTGGAAAGAGCCACTCGAGTTTTGCTTGCTGACCTTTATACCCACAATTGAACCTATCGAGCCTAAAATTTTTACTTACAAAAGTCCGCTTGGAACGAAAGAATTTTCTCAGCCGTTAATTCTTTACGATAAAAAACTGTATCAAAATAATGAAGATTAAACTTTTACAGAACGATAAAGTATCCTTTTAATAAATGTATATGGGGGCGATATAAAGCAATTGCCCGTATTCTCCACTCTTTTCGGTTTTCGGTTTAATATTTGTTAGCAATCTTTTTACTTATGAATGAAGTAATTGCAGAATTTAGATTATATAATATCTTTACTTCAGATATCAATATTTCTAAATCAACTGAAGCACGTAATTATTACCAAGCACACTCACTCGATAAAAGTTTCAATGTAAGGGACAAGCAAGGATTTGTTTGGTATCAAGATTTTGTCTCATTTTATACCTTAAGCGATTATCGAGCTTACTGGATAAAAATAGCCGTTAAAGATCGCTTAGAAATAGACCCTATTATTGCTAACGCTAAGGAACTTAGAAGAATCGACGCAACTACAGCAATACTTCTTCCTTTTCAAGCTAAAAGTGAACAGAGAATATACGTGTTCGGAGACGATCCAGGTAGTGTTATATTTTCTTTCCATTTGCCTACGGGACACCATCAATTATTGTTTCAAAATCGTCTTTTTACTAAAGAGGAAATCCAAGTAAAATTTAATGTTGACTGCCAAGATCTTGGCTATCGGGAGTGGGAAGATCCACTCGAGTTTTGCTTGCTGACCTTTATACCCACAATTGAACCGATCGAGCCTAAAATTTTAGCTTACAAGAATAGCTTTGGAACGAAAGAATTTTCTCAGCCGTTAATTCTTTACGATCGCAAACTGTATCAAAATAATGACGACTAAAATTGAGAAAAAATCTCCGAGATTTAATTGATGGTTTGGGTGATTTAGTCTCTTTTACTGACGAACTCGATCGGGAAATTCAAGCCGCACAAATGGCTAAAATTCAAAATAATTCTTATCTCAAAGAACGCATTAATTTTTCTTTATCTTCCGATAATAAACTCGAAACCGACTAGCGATCGATCTTGATTGTTGCCGTCTCTGTTTCTAAGGCTAGAAATCCTTCACTTACTAACTGGCGAACTTTTTCTAAATAATTTTGTTTGGCTAATTCGATCTGCAAAGTTAGTTCCTTTTGGGATGAAGCATATAAAACTGGTAAACGATTGAGAGCATAAATAGCTATTTCTGTTTTTTGCAGGTTAAAAGCTTGTCTTCTAGTTTCTGGATATAGTTTTAGTTGCCTTGCTATTTCTTCTGCAACTAAAGATTCCATTGCATTTTCAGCTATATTTGTCAGAAGTTCTTGCATTTTTTCCTAGAGTCCTTCTCAAATTAATTATTAATACCATTTATTTTAAGTAATTAAATAAATGCCAAAACTTAAAGAAAAAAAAAGACAAATACTTAATTATTACTTTTTCTAATTGGTACGATTAGCTCTGTTTTTTGTCGAACTTATTAATTATTTTAAGGATAAATACGAACAAATTTGCTGAAATTATAGAATCTTTGCAAATTAACGGAAAAACCAACTAAAATACTTAAAAAAACTTATTTATAGATTATAGTTATTCAATCCTATTTAAACTGGTAAAATATAACACCTGCGGTATAAATAAGGTAAAAAGCGATGCGATTGTCTCAAATGCTGTTCGTGACTCTCAGAGAAGATCCAGCAGAAGCAGAAATTCCCAGTCATAAATTATTGTTGCGTGCGGGTTATATAAGACGCATAGGAAGCGGAATATACGGATATTTACCGCTAATGTGGCGAGTTTTAACCAAAATATCCCAAATCGTCAGGGAAGAAATGAACGCAACCGGAGCGCAAGAATGTCTTTTACCTCAATTACAACCGTCGGAATTGTGGCGAGAATCGGGACGCTGGGATGTATATACTAAAGCAGAAGGAATTATGTTTGCTTTGGTCGATCGCTCCGATCGCGAGTTAGGATTGGGGCCGACACACGAAGAAGTAATTACGGCCATAGCTCGAGATACGATCCGATCTTACCGTCAATTACCTGTAAATTTATATCAAATTCAAACAAAATTTCGCGATGAAATCCGCCCTCGTTTTGGTTTAATGAGAGGTAGAGAGTTTATCATGAAGGATGCTTACTCTTTCGATACTGATGAGGAAGTATTTTATAAAACTTATAAGGCTATGGAGCGAGCTTATCGCAATATTTTAACTCGTTGCGGTTTGGCTTATACTGTAGTTGAGGCTGATGCTGGGGCGATCGGGGATGCTGCTTCTCAAGAGTTTATGGTCTTAGCAGATGCCGGAGAAGATGAAGTTCTCTATACTGAAGATAACTCTTATGCAGCTAATGTCGAAAAAGCTGTTTCTCTCCCCCCAGATGTAGCAAAATCTCCGTTCACTAGCTACGAAAAAAGAGAAACTCCCAATACCGAGACGATCGAAAAGTTATCTAAATTGCTCGAATGTTCGCCGACAAATATCGTTAAAAATGTCCTCTACGAAACTGTTTATGAAAATGGTACTACAGTATTAGTCATCGTCAGCATCAGGGGCGATCGCGATGTTAATGAGGTTAAATTGCAAAATGAATTGGTAAAATTAGCCCCCAACTACAACGCTAATGTAGTAATTTCTCTGAAAGTACCCGATCCAGCAGCACAGAAAAAATGGGCTACAAAGCCGCTTCCTTTAGGTTATATAGCTCCAGATCTTTCTGAGGAGTATATTTCCAAATCGGAAAATGTCGCCCCTAATTTCGTCCGTTTTGTCGATCGAACCGCCGCAACCTTGACAAAATTCGTAACAGGTGCTAATGAAACCGGATATCATGTTGTCGGTGCAGACTGGGGGAAAGATTTTGAATTGCCGAAAATAGAGACAGATCTCGATAAGGTAATAGAAGGCGATCGTAGCATTGATAATCCCGATCTTACCCTAAAAAGTGCCAGAGGAATAGAAGTAGGCCATATTTTTCAGTTAGGAACTAAATATTCCGAAGCAATGAATGCTAATTATACTAACGAAAAAGGCGAAGAAGTTCCCATGTATATGGGGTGTTATGGTTTTGGTGTTTCTAGGTTAGCTCAAGCAGCAGTAGAGCAAAGTTATGACAAAGATGGCATTATTTGGCCGGTCAATATTGCACCCTATCAAGCGATAATTATTATTCCCAATATTTCCGATACTAAGAAAGTCGAAATAGCCGAAAAACTGTATTTAGAATTAAATAAAGCTGGAATAGATACAATACTCGACGATCGCGACGAAAGAGCCGGGGTAAAATTTAAAGATGCCGATTTAATTGGCATCCCTTATCGTATAGTTACGGGCCGATCGCTCGATAAAGGAAGTTTAGAAGTAGTAGAAAGGGCTAATAAAAATACTCACGAAATTGCGATCGAAGATTTAATTTCTACTTTGAAAAAATGGATTCGATCGAGTAAAGAGTAACTAGTAAAGAGTAACGAGTAGTGAGTTTGCAATTAGTTCTAAGATACTAAAACTCAGAACTAATTTTAATATTCTTCTGACCTCTGTTGTATTTTGTACTTACTACTTACTACTTACTACTCTCATTTTCTTCTTTAAGTAACCAACTAGATTGCCATTCTTGTAAAGGGCGATCGCAATATTTTTCTGGTATTAAAGTACCGTTAAGATAAATATATCCGGCTAATTGTTTCGGAATCATTTTTATAAGTTAAATATATATTAGGTGGTATTTTTCCTTGCCATATATCTGCTGGAATTTCCGCGATCGGATTATTTACATTGTGTTGCAGTTCTACCTTTATTTCTCACAAAAAGTGCGATCGCCAACTCGGAAAGGGTTATGAAATCTAAGTTTCAGCAAGATTAAATTAATGCAAAAAAAATAACAGTTTGCGACTTATTTTGAAGATACAATCATTAACCATTAAAACTATACAAAAAGTCTATTAATAGAAGTGTTTTTAATGTAAATTAACCCAATAATTGTTAAATATAAACAGGATTCAAGAAAAAAATATACAATTATAATATAGTATAAATTTCAAGATATTTGATTAATGAAATACTCTTTAAAGGAAGCTGTTAAGCAGGGATTTAAGTTAGGAAGAATCAGAGGAAGGGAAATAATAGCTAATTTTAATGGTGGAAGAATTACTTCAGATACTGGAATTATTTTGATAGCAGAGTTAGATCGAAAACTAAAAATTAGTGAGAGATTTGCTAAATGTTTCCAAGATTATCGGCATAAGAATTATACAAATTATTCCCTCATAAAATTATTGGCTCAGAGACTTTATGGAATCATTTTAGGATATGAAGATGTTAACGACCACGACTGCATACGTCATGACCCTGCTTTACAAATCGCTTTAGAAAGACTCTGTAATCTTGATTCAAATAGATTGGATATTCTAGCCGGAAAAAGCACAATTAATCGACTAGAATATTGTCCTGAAAATATTATTGACCAAAAGTCAAGTCGTTACCATAAAATAGAACATTCTCCTAAAAAAATAGAAAAAGCGTTTATTGACTTTTTCTTAGAATCATATATAAAAGCTCCACTAAATATTATAATAGATCTGGATGTAACCGATGACACAGTATACGGAAACCAAGAAGGGGCATTTTTTAATAAATATTATAATTCTGTTTGTTACGCTCCTTTATATATTTTTTGTGGACATCATTTATTAGCTGCGAAACTCCGACCTTCTAATATCGATCCCGCAGCCGGAGCATTAGAAGAATTGCAAAGAATTATTCCGATAATTAGAAAAAAATGGCCGGAAACTCATATCACTATTCGTGCTGATAGCGCATATTCTCGTGACGAAATTCTTAATTATTGTGAAGAGCAGCCACTTGTTGATTATGTTATTGCTATGTCAACTAATAATCAATTAAAATTAAAATCTAACGATATTATTAAGAAGGCTAAAGGAGAGTTTGAAGCGAAACTTGTTCCTATAGAAAAATTAATGGAAACATATTTTTCTAAAGAAGAAGAATTGGATGAACTACCTAAATTAATTCCAAATTCTACTTATTTTCGCTCAATATGTTATCGGACAGAAAAATCTTGGAGTCGTAAAAGAAGAGTTGTAACTAAAGTCGTTTATGGTAGTAATGGTTTGGAAATTCGCCACATTGTTACTTCTTTTTCTGCCACAAAAATATCTCCATCTAAGCTTTATACAGAAAAATATTGTCCAAGAGGAGATATGGAAAATCGGATTAAAGAACAACAGTTAGATTTATTTGCTGACCGCACTTCGACTCAGACATTTGCGAGCAATCAATTACGACTTTGGCTATCTTCTATGGCGTATGTTTTATTACAAGCTTTTCGACAATATTGTTTAAATAAAACAGAATTTGCAACCGCAACAATTGGGACAATTCGTCTTAATCTCCTCAAACTGGGAGCAAGAATTACTATTAGTTGTAGAAGAATTTTAATTGCAATTTCAAGTTATTGCCCAAATCAAAAAATTTTGATAATCGCTAATTCTAGAATTCAAGCTATTCCTGATACTTAATATTATTACTTAACTCAAAAAACAACTTAATATATTTTTTAAACTGATAAAAAAAAATCAGTTATTTTGTCATGCATAATGTTCTCGCGCTGGCTTCGCCAGATCCGCTACGCGGATCGCAGCTATTTATATTCTATTTTGCTTCGTTTTTTTAGAATCTTATAAGTTTTCTACTCTAAATTTTCAAAAATTGTTTTAACGACCAAGATTTGACTATTTTTTGGCTTATATTTTTCCCGATCGCTCTATTTGTGAGATAAATGGGTCTAGCATTTTGAGATTAACTAAATTACCAATCTCTTTGGGAACTTTTTTAATGTAATTATCTTCTAAACTAAGTTATTCAAGATCGACAATATTTCCTATTTGAGATGGAATGACTTTGATTTGTCTCTGTGATAAATCGAGTTTTTGCTTGTTTGTCAAACCATTGATAATATCTAATAACTCTCGATCGTCCATTTTTAAAATTGAATTACAACAATCGAAATGTTAACAAATCCAGGTCGATCGAATCTATTTTAATCGTAATATATGTTTATCTTGGTGAAAGAAAAATTAAAAATAATCTCGACAAACAGCGAGCGGCAAAAATATGATTAAATATTTTAGTTAGACAGAGAAAAAGGTATTTATGGAAATATTCACGATCGTACTGTCGGGATTGTTAGGAGCTTTAGTGCCGATCGGATTTATTACCGATAGTATAGTTGCCAACAATTTAAAAAAGAGAATAGAAGGGGCAGAAGTATTAACAATCAGAATAGATAACGAACCCAGCTATCAACTAATTAAAGGCAAAGTAAACAAAGTACGCATAGCAACAAGAAAATTAGAATTAATTCCCGACTTGATAATAGATACTTTAGAAATCGAAACAGATCCGATCGATCTAGATTTAAAAACACTGCGAGCTGGAGGAGAAAATTCATTCAATCGCTCCTTGAGGAAACCATTACAGGGTGGAGTGCGTCTGGTAATAACACAAGACGATCTCAATCGAGCCTTAACCTCACCGAGGATAGATGCAATTTTACAACAAGCAGTAAATCGAGCCTTTAATGCTACGAATTATAAATTGTTAAACCCTCAGATAAAATTACTGGATAATAATCGAATAGCAGCCTCTGCGACAATAGACAGAGGAGAAGAATCAACCCCTTTAGATATAATATTCGAGTTAGGAATCAATCTTGTGGAGGGAAGAAAGCTCGAACTAATTGATATCGAAGCATCGATCGGACAAAGAAGACTACCTAAGAGATTTTTAGCCAGTTTTGCTAGAGGCATAAACGAACGCTTAGACTTAGGTAGATTGGATGAAAGGGGAATTACTGCCGTATTGTTTCAACTAGAGACGCAAGAAGAAAAGTTAAATATAGCCGGGTTTGTCGCCATTGAAGGTTCAAAATTAAATACGGAGGAGCTAAATTAGATTGCCAATTGAAATTTTAAGATAAAAATAAGTTTGCGATCGAAACTCGGCAACTACCATTGCGATCGAGATTGTCTCGAATCAATTTAATAGATTAAATTTCCAAAGGAGATCGGTTAAGTTATGGAAAAGCAACAAATATCGCCTCGTTTTTCGAGAGGTTTAATTGCAGGAGTCTCCGTGGCGGCTTTAGCTTTGGGTGGAGGAGCGGCTTGGTGGGGAGTAAAATCGATTTTTCAAGCTAAACCAGTAGCACACCAACAAGTAATTGTATCAGAACCAGAAAACAAACAGGTAGAAAATCTCTTTGTTTATTGGGTGCAAACCACAGAAACGGGCATAGAATTAATTCCCGCTCCGATTACAGTTAGAGGAGAAGAATTAAATAAGCCCCAAAAAATGCTCCTGAGTGCTTTCAAACGCTTATTATCGGGAAATCCGATCGAAAATGGTTATGCTAGTTCTATTCCTGACGGAACTAAATTATTAGGTTTGAGCGTTAAAGACAATGAAGTAATTGTGGATCTTTCCCAAGAATTTACCGCAGGAGGAGGATCGGCCTCGATGACTAGTCGTTTGGGACAAGTTATTTTTACAGCTAGCAGTTTAGATCCAAAAACTAATATTCGTATTTTAATAGAAGGAGAACCCTTAGAAGTTTTGGGTGGAGAGGGTTTAATCGTCGAACAACCTACCAATCGCGAAATTTTCAAACAAGATTTTCAACTGGCCGCTCAAAACAATAATTAATCCAACTTTTTGGAGAGGTCTTTTGGGAACGTTATTGGGAGCAAAAGAAGCAGGAGATAATAGGGGAGATTTAGTTTAAAATTAATTCTTCTAATTATTATTTTTAACAGATCGATCTTAATTTATAAACTTTCCCTAAGTTCTGACTTCAAAAAGCCCCCGAACGAGTTCCCAACTCTCCCAATGATTGCGATGTTATCCCGGATTTATCCACATTAAGGTTTGACCGTACTCTACAGGCTGACCGTTCTCAACCGCAATTTCTACGATCTCCCCAGCTATTTCCGTCTCAATTTCATTCATCAATTTCATCGCTTCAATAATGCAGACAGTTTGTCCGGTACTAACCCGATCGCCGATATCGACAAAAGGAGATTCGTCCGGTGCTGGTGCGCGATAGAAAGTTCCCACCATTGGCGAAGTAATTTCAAGCCACTGTTTGTCCTTCGAAGGTGGGGAAACTGCTTCTCGCTGCTTGTTATCTAAGGATTTATTCGGGATCGCGATCGCCTCTTTGACTGTTTCGCGATCGACCGGAGTTACGATCTCTCGATCGATGACAGTAATTTCTTTACGAACGATCAATTCAAAATCTTCGCTTTTGAGAATCAGTTCTGTAATATCGGTAGTGGCAATCTCGGCAATTAATTGACGAATTTCGTTAAAATCTATCGACACATTTTTCCTCAACTAAAAAAATAATATAATTACTCTCTTCCCAAATAAGAATCGTTGCGAGTATCGATTTTAATCTTTTCTCCTATAGAAATAAATAAAGGTACCATAACCTGCGCGCCAGTTTCTACAGTTGCCGGTTTAGTTCCTCCGGTAGCGGTGTCTCCTTTAACTCCGGGATCGGTTTCAGTAACTTCTAATACCACCGTAGTCGGCAATTCTACCTCGATAATTTGTTCGCCCCAGGAAATTACATTAACTTCCATTTCTTCTTTAAGATATTTAACGCGATCGCCGATTTGGGAATCGTTCAAACGGCTTTCTTCAAAAGTCTGCATATCCATAAAAACGAACTGATCGACATCTTTATAGGTATATTGCATAGTTCGTTTTTCCAGAGTAGCTTGTGGGACTGTTTCACCCGCTCTAAAAGTTCTTTCGACTACTCCACCTGTTTGCACATTTTTGAGCTTGGTACGGACGAAAGCAGAGCCTTTACCCGGCTTGACGTGCAAAAATTCCACCACTCGCCATACATTTCCGTCGAGTTCGATCGTTGTCCCAGTGCGAAAGTCGTTAGAAGAAATCATTACTCTGTATATCTGTAGAAAGATCGACTTAATATTTTACCGGATCGATGGCTCTCTATTTCAGCAAACCTAATTCGATCTTCGATCGAAAACTATAGCGCACAAACGTGGGAAGATAGTTTGGGGAGATACGGTGACAAAATGAAACTACAAAAATATTTAAACCTAGATTGGTGCAAATCTTTACTCAAAACAACTACGCTAGCCATCCTACTATTTAGTTTGTCGGTTGGTTTGAGCGGGGCCTGGTTCGGTGGAGACGATTCTCAAACACCTCGTAAAAGCACTTTGGCCCAAGGGGATGCAATTACCGATCCTACTGCGATTTTACGCTACTCTTTGCCTCTCGATAACGAGGCTGTTCGCAGGCTTCAAGGTTATATCGAAGATATTTCTAATTATTTGCGGGCTAAACGCTGGCCGCCAATTAATAAAGATGTCAAGTCTGCTAGCAGAGTTTTAAGTCTCAAAAGCGAGAAAATTATTGCCGACGTACCTGCCGATCGCCAAGCTGAAGCTCGATCGCTCCTACAAGAGATTTCTGCTAAAGTAGAAGACCTTAAAGCAGTCGTCGAGGCTAAAGATAAGGAAGCGGTTTGGACTGCTCGTCGCGAAGTTCTCGATCGCATTACCGATCTAGAAGAATTGATGGTTGAGGGTTTTCCTTACGAAGTTCCCTCCGAATATGCCGATCTGCCTCAGTTGTTGGGTAGGGCTACTGTAAAATTAGAAACCACTAAAGGGGATATGACTGTTGTTGTCGACGGTTATAGTGCTCCGGTTACTGCTGGCAATTTTGTCGATCTCGTCGAACGCGGTTTCTACGATGGTTTGGACTTTTTTAATGTTGAAGGATTCGCCTTACAAACTGGCAACCCTGAAGGCAAAGAAGAGGGCTTTATCGATCCCGATACTGGAGAATATCGCGCCATTCCTTTAGAGGTTTTGGTCAGAGATGAAGAAGAGCCGATTTATGGTTTTACTTTAGAAGAAATCGGGATTTATTTGCCAGATCTTGCTCTTCCTTTTAATGCTTATGGTGCTGTGGCTTTGGCTCGTCCCGATACCGATCCTAATGGTGGTTCTTCGCAATTTTTCTTCTTTAAATTCGATACTGAATTAACTCCTCCTGGTTTTAATTTAATGGACGGTCGTTATGCTGTTTTTGGTTATTTGGTAGATGGTAGAGACGTTCTCGACAAACTTACCGATGGGGATAAAATTATTGCCGCTACTGTAGTCGATGGTGCAAATAATTTAGTCGAACCTCAAGCTTAAATTAAGCTCTTAGCTATTAGCTGTTGGCTAATGGCTAATCGCAAACTTCTTTATTTTTTTTCTGTTTTTTTATTACTTTTAGTTAAGTTTGCTTGACAAGATCCCTTGTTTTTTAGTTAAACTTTGAATGCTATAAAGCTTAATTTAAGTTTAAAATATCCGTTTAATTGCAAATTTTAAGCTAAACAAATCTCTTTAAAAAAGTTTATAAAAAGATGAAAAATTTAGGCAAAATAGTTAAAGATATCGGCGAAAAAGGCCTGATTGAAAGAGTAAAAGATTTTTGCGCCAAAGATATGGTAGGAGACGATGCGGCAGTAATTAATTTGTCTGCTGGTCAATCTTTAGTAGTTACTACCGATGTTTTAGTAGACGGAGTCCATTTTAGCGATCGCACTACTAGTCCTTTTGATGTGGGTTGGCGCGCTGCAACGGCTAATTTATCAGATCTCGCAGCAATGGGTGCGACTCCAATAGGTATTACCGTGGGTTTGTCTCTTCCTGGAGAAGTAGCGATCGAATGGGTAGATAATTTATACGGCGGACTGAATGCCTGTTTGGAACGTTACAATACCAGCATATTGGGGGGTGATATTTGTTATTCTCCGATAATTACCGTGGCGATTAATGCCTTCGGACAAGTATTTCCCAATCGAATAATTAGCCGCAATAATGCCAATCCTGGAGATGCGATCGTGGTAACGGGCAATCACGGTAATTCTAGAGCTGGATTAGAATTACTTTTACATCCAAGCGATCGAAAACAAAATTTATGTTCGGCAGATCGAGATTATTTAATTGTCGCACATCAAAGACCAATACCAAGATTTGATATTTTAGAATCTCTTTGGCAAGTTTGTCTTCAACCTCGAGTTGCTGGGATGGATAGTAGCGACGGTTTGGCAGATGCTTTGGTGCAAATTTGTCGTGCGAGTAAAGTGGGTGCGAGAGTAGATCTTCGTAAAATTCCGATCTTACCGTCTTTAAGTCGCATTTTTTCGCCCCAACAGGCTTTACAATATGCTTTGTATGGTGGGGAAGATTTTGAATTGGTTTTGTGCCTTCATCCCAAACCCGCAATGGCTTTGGTGGAATTGTTAGGAAAAGATGCGGCAATTATCGGCCGTATTACTGAAGGTCAAGATGTAGCATTAATCGATAGTAAAGGGGTTTATCCCAAGCAACTTTTAACTTTAGATGGTGGCTTTCAACATTTTTAATTTTTTTATGCGATCGTACAAAAGACATTCCTATTGTAATATTAACCGAACAAACAGATTTGAAATACAAGCTAAGTGTTAAACTCTTTAATCTTCACCAGTTAATAAGTTTTTTACAAATTTTAGTTTCAAATCAAGAAAATTAAGTAAATTGTCTAAATCTAACAGGTAGAAGACAGAAGGTATTGAATTTCGAGATATCTTGTCCAAGCCGTTATCGTATTTTTAGATTGAGCTATATTAAAAAAATATTCCAAATTATTGATACCTATAGGAATGAATATTGTAGAATCTATCTCTAATTGTTGAGAGATCTTGTTTAATTGGTTTTCATGATTTAATAATTCAAGAATTAATTCATAAGGAGTATAAATCAAACAAAAGCTCATTTGTTTGTGCTTCTCTTCTTCAACTAATTCATAAAAGAGAATTTCTGCATAACAAGAATTAAGTAATCCTTGAAGTTCCTGAGTGCATAACTGTTTTAAAGAGTTTACTAAAAGAATGTTCATTAACTAACTATCATTATTTTTTTTCAAGACAATAGTTTAGCTAGAAAAAATCTTGGGATTTTCAAAACTAGCTAATAGTAATTTTTCAAGAAAGCCTAAATAATCCCTTAAATAGGTAAACCAAGTAAAACTATATTTGACTTATTGTTTTTAAAAATATTAGTTTTATTACTATTGTATTTAATATTGCCCCAGATCGAACAAGAAAAAGTCAGTAATTTTACGATTAATAAGTCTGTTTTAGTATTAATCGCTCGTTATCTACTCATTAATTAATACCATTGTTCAGGCATTAATCAGAGAGTTAATACAGGTAAAAAGGTCAGTCCGACTGGTTAGGAGGTCAGACAATACAAGTTTTTTCAACTTTTTTCATATTTTTAAATAAAATTGCTATTTTTGCAAATTGGTATGACTTCAAATCAAAATTAGATAATTGTAAAAACAACAAAAACAAAAATATATTTGTGTTTATTAAATGCACGAAAATTAAAGACTTAACAAGCTGAAGAATTTGAATTTGAATTAAATTCTGACTTCATTTATATCAATTATTACTAAACACTGTTTTTGTAACTAGAAAGATTTAATACTTTTACCAAGGTAAGATAGTTCCATCCCAGGAAAAAAATTTCCCTGAATCTTCAATTGTTAATTTATCTATTACTGTCAATAATCGATCGACACATTGTTCGACTGAAGATAACTGATTTTGAGGAACATTTTTGCGAAAAGGTCGAGTAAGTTCTGTTTTTGTCGTTCCTGGATGTAAAAGGACTACCGTTGTTTTCGGACTCTTACGTCCGTATTCAATTGCCACTGTTCTCATCAACATATTAAGTGCTGCTTTTGAAGCGCGATAACCGTACCATCCTCCTAATTTATTGTCACCAATACTTCCTAGTTTTGCCGATAATGTTGAGAAAACACTAGACTGATTATGACGTAATAAAGGCAGAATATGCTTTGCTACTAGCACTGCACCAATACTATTAACTTTAAAATAATCTAGTAAAAGCTCTGGATCGATCTGTCTTAAACTTTTTTCAGGTTGAATTATACCCTGATGTAATATTCCTACACAGTTGATTGTCAGATGAAGTCGATCGGTTTTAGCCTGAATTGAATCAACAAATTGAACTATTTCAGATTCGTTGGTAAGGTCAACCTTAAATATATTAAGTCGATCGAGATATTGATTTTGCAGCTTAATTAACTCAGAATTAGAATCCTGACGGCGATAAGTAGCATAAACCCGACTAATATTTTCTAATTCAAGCAATTTCTTCACAAAACCTCGACCAATTCCCTGACTTGCTCCCAAAATTAAGATCTGACCATTTTCGATTGTTTTTAAGAAAGACATCGTCGCGAACTTTAAAAATATTGTAAATTAGTTGGTACTATTGTTTATTTTTCCAGTTCTGTGGATCGAGCAATAGTTTTTTCTGCCAGAAGATTTTAATTCCTGGGATCGCGAGCCGGAGATCGATCTATCAAGCGCACTTGATTTTGCTTAGTCACTACCGTAACTAAAGGCAACCCACGGGATGCAGGCCCTTTTTTAACTCTTCCTTGGCTATCGTACTCTGCACCGTGACAGGGACAAACAAATCGCTGTTGAGACTCAATCCAGTTTACCGTGCATCCGAAGTGAGTGCATACTGGAGTAATTCCATAGCGAGCGACAACGAGCCCAGTTTCTATTACCAAATAAGTCTTTTTCGCTAAACCTTCTACTGCTACTGGTATTCCTTCTTTTACTTCCTCTAAAAACGAAGATAGTTCGATCGGCTCTCCTCGATCGTCAACTGCTCTGACACCGGGAAGATAATTTTTACAGCGAGAATTGTAAGGAAACTTCTCACATAAACTTTCTAATTCTATTTCTTGTCCTCTAGTCGATCGCGAGAAAAAGCAGCCTATTGCTAGGTTTGCGGTTGTTCCTGCCACCATATATTTAAGAAATTTTCTTCTATCTAACATCTGTTGCCTTATCTTTAAGATTTTATTTTCCTACCGATCGAGTAATATGGGATAATTCACCTCCACAAGCGTTTTCTTGCTCCGTCTTTACGCCTATGCTACCGCCAGTAAACCTCTTTGCATTATTATTTTCGCCGTTATTAGTATCTCTACTTTTATCTGGGCCATACTTTAATTGCTAGATCGGCTAATTTTTCAGCGCGTTTTTTAATTTCTTCTTCATTCCAATTTTCTAGATCTCGGAAATATTTGTTTAGAGAAACGCCAGATTCTTGATAGATAGATTTTTTCACTTCAAATGGTTTGTTAGACAGCTCTGGATTGTAACCTGTCAAGGTAAGATTACCTAAAGTGTGAACCCATTTTTTGTGTATATCTTTGTGTTTACTGCCTAATATTTTTTTCCATTCTGCCGATCTATTTATATTTTGAGGCATAATATGTTCGATAGTAAGATCTTCTGGGTTAACTCGTTCTTTATTCTCAAATCCTTCTAATCTTTCTAAGAGCAATTTTACTCGATCGTTTGAACCAGTTTTACGATAAACAGTTTTAGTAATTATACCTTCGGAAAATCGATCGTCTTCAGGCCAGCTTTTATTTTTATCGTATTTTTTTAAGACTTTATACAATCCATCTACTAAATTCTGAGGATTTTCTTTAGTTACTTCTTCGTATAATTTATCGAATAATTTTCCTAAGATATTTGTAGGTATCTCAGCAAATAAACGGCGAACGAAATAAGATTCTAAATAACATAGTATTTTCTCAAAATCTTCAAGTGATAAGCGCGAGTCTTCATAATCACGATAAATATTTAATAGGAATACTTGACAAGTTTTAAAGTCTAATCTAATTAACCTTTGAAACCATTGTCTTAATTTTGGTTCTGGTTCTTGATTCTCAAAGTTAAGTCTTTGATAGTAATTAACAAATCTAATTAAGTCATCTAATTCAGTTTGAATATCATTTTCTGAATTATCAATTTTCTTTTTGAGTGCTTGATAAATTCCTTTTTCTGCGATCGAATCATTGTCTTTTCGCAGATAAAACCAAAATGCTTTAGTAAGTTCGTCTATGTATTTTTCACCTTTATTTTCTTTAAATTGCTTTTCAAGGGGCAACCATTTTGTTTGATATACTTCTTTTTTTTCTTCAACGGGCAATTCCAATTGCATAAAAATATAATTACGTATTAAATCTGTTTGCGTTAGTTCTTGACCCTTATTATTCAAACTTTCAAAAATAAGATAAACATTATCTTTTTCTTCTGAAGTAATATTGACTAATGTTAATCTTTCTAAAATAATTGATTTTATTTTTGCAGTTTCAATAGTTCTCTCTTCTTCAAAAGGTTTCTTAAGTTTCCCCTCAAAAAATTTGTAAGCATCATATATTTTGCCTTCTTTTGGTGTTATATTTCTCTTATTTTTACTGTTAATAATACTTTGGTAAACTTGACAGTCATGCTGACTAGGAAAGACTTTATAACGATCGTCATCCTGTTTAAATTTATTAATTAGGTATAGCTCAAATAACTCATCTGCATCCTGACTTTTTTTCTCTTTTTGTAAATGATGTCGCAGTGTTGCTAGGAGAATAGTAAGAGTTACTAAGCGTTGTTGTCCGTCGATAACAATGAACGGTGATATACCGTCAGCAGTTCCAGATATTGCTTGAGTTACGATCGAACCTATAAAATGAGAGCCTTCTATTTCTCCATTATTGTATATACTCATTAAATCCGTCCACAAGGTTTCCCAGTTTGGCTTCTCCCAAGCATATGGACGCTGAAAAATTGGAATTTGAAACTGTTTGCAGCCTTCTAGCAAATTACGGAGATTAGTTTCTGATGCTCTCATTATTTATTATTTGTAGTTCCTCTTTATAATTATTCCCTAAAGCAGAAGAGAAAAGAATATTTTTCCCTCCTACCTCATATCTTAATTAAACAGGCATACCCAAAATATCTTCAATTCTGGGCATTTCTTCTAAAGGAATTACCCTACCTTCATCGGCAAAACCTTCGATTTGATGGAAGTTTAAATACTTGTACAAATCCCCTGCAAAAGGATCGACTTTCTCTTTAACAATTTCCAGGTATTCTTCAGTAGTTGGAATGCGACCTAACAGCGCGCAAACTGCTGCTAATTCAGCCGAACCTAGATAAACTCTGGCATCTTTTCCCATCCGATTATTGAAGTTTCTAGTAGAAGTTGAAAACACGGTTGCACCGTCTTCTACTCTGGCTTGGTTGCCCATACATAGAGAGCATCCGGGCATTTCCGTTCTCGCACCTGCGGCGGCAAAAATACCATAAACTCCTTCTTCTCGCAATTGTTTTTCGTCCATTCTTGTGGGGGGACAAATCCAGAGACGGCTTTTTATTTTGCCAGCATTTTCTAAAATTTTCGCAGCAGCGCGATAGTGACCGATATTAGTCATGCAAGAACCGATAAAGACTTCATCGATTTTGTCATTGCTACATTCGGACATTAATTTAACATTATCGGGGTCGTTTGGTGCGGCGACGATCGGTTCTTTTATTTCGTTTAAATTGACTTCGATCGTATCTACATATTCGGCATTTTCATCGGCGGACATTAGTTGAGGATCTGCCAACCATTCTTCCATTTTTGCCACGCGACGCATTAAAGTTCGCGAGTCTTGATATCCTCTGGCGACCATATTTGTAAGTAAAGAAACGTTCGATCGCAGGTATTCGGAGACTGTTTCTATTCCTAATTTAATTGTCGATCCGGCGCAGGATCTTTCTGCGGTTGCGTCGGTAAGTTCGAAGGCTTGTTCTACTTTTAAGTCTGGCAAACCTTCCATTTCCATGATGCGCCCGTTGAAGACGTTTATTTTATTCTCTTCCCCGTAGGTTAATTTACCTTCTTGCATTGCTACGTAAGGGATAGCGTTGACAATATCTCTTAAGGTAACTCCGGGTTGTAACTCGCCAGTAAATTTAACTAATACTGATTCTGGCATATCTAAGGGCATTACCCCTAATGCTGCTGCAAAGGCTACTAAACCAGATCCTGCTGGGAAAGATATACCTAATGGAAAACGAGTATGCGAGTCTCCACCAGTACCTACAGTATCGGGCAATAACATCCGATTCATCCACGAGTGAATGATACCATCTCCGGGGCGCAACGCTACACCGCCTCTAGTGGCAAAAAAGTCGGGTAGTTCTTTTTGTGTTGTAATATCTACTGGTTTGGGATATGCTGCTGTATGACAGAAGCTTTGCATGACTAGATCTGCATTGAAACCGAGACAGGCTAATTCTTTTAATTCGTCCCTCGTCATCGGCCCTGTGGTATCCTGAGATCCTACAGTGGTCATTATCGGTTCGCAAGATGTACCCGGAAGTACTCCAGGTAAACCGCAAGCTTTCCCGACCATTTTTTGCGCTAAAGTAAAGCCTTTATTTGCTGTTTCTGGGATGCTGGGGCGAATAAATACTGTAGATGGTTCTAAATTTAATGCTTGACGGGTTTTATCTGTTAAACCTCTACCAATTAATAAGGGTATTCTACCGCCCGATCGCACTTCGTCGAGAATTGTATCTGGTTTGAGGCTAAATTTAGATATTACTTCCCCATCTTTAGTTATTTGTCCTTTGTAGGGATAAATATCGATTACATCCCCAGTCTTCATTTTATTTACGTCACATTCGATCGGAAATGCGCCAGAGTCTTCACAAGTATTGAAAAAGATCGGGGCTATTTTCCCACCTAATACGTATCCTCCTCGCCGTTTGTTGGGGGTATAAGGTATATTTTCCCCGATATGCCAAATTAAGGAGTTTGCAGCTGATTTTCTTGACGATCCAGTTCCAACTACATCGCCAACATAAGCCACTGGATGACCTTTTTCTTTCAGTTTCGCAATAGTTTCTAATGCGTCTGGCATTCGCGACTCTAACATAACTAACCCGTGAAGGGGAATATCGGGCCGGGTGGTTGCGTGGGGGGCTGGTGAAAGATCGTCTGTATTGGTTTCTCCGGGTACTTTAAAGACTGTGACGGTTATTTTTTCGGGTATTTCGGGGCGATCGCAAAACCATTCGGCATTTTTCCAAGACTCGATTACTCTTTTAGCGTGGGGATTGTTTTCCGATAGTTCTAAAATATCGTTAAAAGCATCGAAAACGAGTAAAGTTTTACTTAATGCTGTTGCAGCAGTAGAGGCTATTTCTTCATTTGAAGACTTTAATAGTTCTACTAAAGATTGAACGTTATAGCCCCCTACCATCGTTCCCAACAGTTCTACTGCATATACTGGGGTAATTAAAGGACATTTTATTTCTTCTTTAGCAACTGCACTTAAAAACCCTGCTTTGACATAAGCTGCTTCGTCTACTCCCGGAGGAATGCGATCGCGCAACAAGGTTAATAATGCTTCTTCTTCTCCTGCTGGCGGATTTTTCAGCAATTCGCACAATTGTGATGCCTGTTGCGGGTTTAATGGTAGTGGTGGGATGCTTTGTGCTTCTCTTTTGGCTGCTGCTTCGCGGTATTCTCGTAACATTCAATTATTCTCCAATTTGCAACACTTATTTTAGTAGCGATCGTATTTGCGCCTTGTTTTCACAACGTTTTAAACATCTTTACCCGATCTGTAGATTTATCTTTTAAATATTATCTTTACTATGCGATCGATTGGCTTTAGTTACTTTTATTGTAATATTTATAATTTAGACTCTGCCTGATGTTCTCTACTGCTGCTGAAATTTATAATCTGCTAATTCAAGACAATCTTACGAATAGCGAGGGTGAAATTGTTTTTAATTTTCTCAATGTTTCGACAAGAATAAATGAAAAAAGCGCGATCGGCGATCTGTTTCAAGAATGGTTGTCAAAATGGCTCGAATCTAGAAATATTCAATATCGCACTAAACCAAATACTCAAGATTTTCCCGATTTTTTATTAGATCGAGATTCTCATACCAAAGGTTTATTAGAGATTAAAACATTCGATAGCGATCGGTCTGCTAATTTTGATGTTGCTAATTTTGAAGCTTATTGTCGATCTTTAAAAAATAATGCTTATCGTTTAGATGCTGATTATCTTATATTTAGTTACAAGCTAGTCGATTATAAATTTAGTGTCGATCGAGTTTGGCTCAAAAAAATTTGGCAAATTACCGGCCCTTCACAACAATACCCAGTTAAATGTCAAGTAAAACAAAAGACTATATATAATATTCGACCTATTTCTTGGTATTCTACCAGAGGTAAATACAAAGAATTTTCAACGAGAAAAGAATTCGTTACAGCTTTATATGAAACCCTAATAAAGTACGAAAAGACTAAAAATGAAAATCAAAATTGGCTGAATGTAGTAGAGCAAAATTATTTAGATTTTACCGGAGAAAGATTATAAATTTTATTTGGAATTGAAATTAACTTTTGAAGGATTATCCTTTTGCTAATTTCTTCTATTACTGGAATAACAACTGTATTACCTAATAGATCGAATGTCTTGTTAATTGGTAAATCGATTTGATAACTTTCTGGAAAACCAAATAATCTTAATCCTTCTCTAACAGTCAATCTTCTTAAACCGTCTCCATCTATTACAGCTATTTTATTCATATCTGTAGCTACTAAAGTAGGTGCAATATCGTTAGGATCTAATATTTTATTGATTTCAAAGCTTAATTTGCCGACAATAATATTATATCCTTTCTCTAGATCTGTTCGATATTCTCTCTTTTTAATTTTCTTGCCGTTTTTATTCGTAACTTCGACTATATCTTTAGGATGTTCGTATTTGAGATAACCTTTATCTACTAAGTCATCTAAAATTGTTTTGAGGGAAGAATGAGGATAAAAAATTTCAATTTCATCGAGAGTTAAAGGTATTCCATCCATCCATTGAATACCTTTTTTTGCAGACCATTCTTTTCTTCTTCTTTGTTTTAGCAGCAAGTTTAATAACTTTTTTTGTTCTGATGAAACTGTACCTTTTAATTCTAAATCCCAACTATGAATATTATCTTTTCCTCCTCGTTTATCTTTAATTGCTTTGCCAGCTAGTTCTTTTAAAGAATAAAGATCTAATAACTTTTGAACGAACTCTGTTTTTAAAGTAGGATAACCTTGCTGTAAAATAGCATTCAAATTATTTGCTTTTGTAATCGTAAAATCTAACGAAATCGGGTGAAATTTATTTCCTACTATATAAATTCTTTTTCTATTTTGAGGAATGCCAAAATCGACAGCATTTAAAACTTTCCAACTAACTCGATATCCTAGTTGTTGTAAATTGTTGATAATTGTAGTTAAAGTTTTACCTCGATCGTGCTTTACTAAACCTTCGACATTTTCTAATATAAATCCAAAGGGAGACTTATCCTGCAAAATTCTTTCTATTTCAAAAAATAAAGTCCCCCGAGTATCTAAAAAACCCTCTCTTTTACCAGCATTGCTAAAAGGCTGACAAGGAAAACCCGCTAATAAAATATCAAAATCTGGAATATCTTTGGTTGCTATTTTGCTAATATCTCCTCGAATATTATTGTCTTGAAAATAGTTTTGATAACTTGCGATCGCTGCTGGTTTTATCTCCGAACTTAAAACGCACTCAGACTTAATATTTAAACTATTACAAGCCGCTTCTAATCCTATTCTCATCCCTCCTAAACCAGCAAATAAATCGATAAATTTAAGACAATTTCCCATTGAAGTTTACACTATAAAATAATATCGATGTACTATTTTAGCATAAACGCAAAAAACGATCGAACCTAAAACAATTCGATCGCAAAAAACATATTGATTAGCTATTTTGCTGCTTTTACTCTTTTTTTTCTTGGATAATGGTATCGCCAAT